>JBBQNC010000007.1:0-36172 GCA_038329555.1 Thermoanaerobaculia bacterium | reverse complement strand
GAGCCCCGTGAAGAACATCACCTCCGAGCAGAGGAAGACCCACATCCCCAGCTTGTCGTGGGGAATCCCGGTGCTCGTGATCTCTTCCTCGTGGCCGTGGCCCTGTCCGACGGCGAGGGCGGCTGCGTGTTCCATCTGTCGTTCGACTCCCTTCGTTGGCAGGACGGTGCGCGTCAGGGTCTCGGCAGGAAATGTTCCGCCATCCCCACGGAGACCAGAATCGCGCCGAGGATCAGCGTCGACGCAAACAGGATCCCGAGGACCTTGCTCTCGAATTTCAGATGCATGAAGTAGACAGCGACCAGCACGGCCTTGATCGCGGCGAGGACCACGAGCCCTGTGATCAGGAACAGCTTGGGAGGCTGCAGGATCGTCGAGTAGGCCACCTCGAAGACGGTGAATCCCGCGAGCCACCAGAAAATGGCCATGTAGTTGACGGGCTTGTGGCCGGCCTCGTGACCGGGCTCGACACCGTGCATCTCGGTCGACATGCGTTCCTTCCTTAGCCTGTCAGAGGCTTCCGGCGCGGGAGAGGATGAAAAGAATCGAGCCGAAGAACAGGGTTCCAGCCACGAGGATGAGAAGAAGCAGCGTTCGGGTCCGGCGCACGGCGCCGGGAGAGCCCGTCATCGGTCGAACACCATCAGGCCGAGCAGAAGGGGCAGGTAGAGCACGGAGACGAGGAAGAGGCGGCGGGCCGCGGAGACCGACTTCGTCCGCGCGAATCGCAGCGCAAACCCGAGGAAGATCGCCCCGAGCACCACCGCGCCCCAGAGATACCCGCGGCCCGCGGAGGCGAGGGCTCCCGCGAGGAGCGTCACGGGGATGAGCGCCGCCGAGTAAAGAACCATCTGTCGCCCCGTCGACGACCCGTCGGGGTCCGTGACGGTCAACATCGGAAAACCTCCGCGGGCATAGTCGTCGCGGAAGATCCATCCGATCGCGAGGACGTGCGGCAGCTGCCAGAGGAAGAGCAGCGCGAAGAGAGCCCAGGCCCCGGCGTCGAGCGTCCCCCGCCCCGCCGCCCAGCCCATCATGGGAGGGAGCGCGCCGGGAATGGCGCCCACGACCGTGCAGAGCGAGGTCCGCCGCTTCAGGGGCGTGTAGACGAGGACGTAGCTCGCGAGCGCGGCGAGCCCGAGCGCCGCCGAGACCCAATGGGCCGTCGCCAGCAGGGCCAGGCCGAAACCGCAGAGCGCGAGCCCGAAGACGCGCGCGTCCGACGGAGTCACGCGCCCCGCGGGAAGCGGCCGGTTCCGGGTCCGGTCCATTCGCGCGTCAGCGTCGCGCTCCATGTATTGATTCAACGCCGAGGCGCCGCCCGACACGAGGGCGGTTCCCACGACGAGCGCGAAGAAGACGGCCGGATCGAACGAGCCGGGAGCGAGCGCGTAGCCGACAGCCGCCGTCACCACCACGAGAAACGTGATCCGGGGCTTCGCGAGCTCGAGGAAGTCGTTCGCCCGCGAGGGCGCCGAGGCGATCGCATCGGCGCGCGCGCTCACGCGATGGCTCCCTTCGGGGCGATCGGAGACCGCGGCACGGAGGCCGAGTTGCCGCGGACGCGGTCGGCGCCGGTCGCCGGCGATGCGGGGACGCGGCGCGAGGCCAGGGTGAAGGCGAGTGCCGCGCCGAGCAGCAGGGCGCCCGTCGCGACGTGCGCGGTGGCGACCGGAACCGATTTCCGGGTCAGGACGGTGGCCGCCCCGAGCGCAATCTGCACGGCGACGAGGACCGCAAGGAGGATGCCGCCCCGCACGAGGCCCGGCCGGCGCGCTCGAAGGGCCTGCACGAGGCAGGCGACCGCGCTCGCGGCCGCCACGAGCGCCCACGCCCGGTGCGCGAAGTGGATGGCGACGGGAAACGACGCGATGGGAGGGATCACGCGGCCGAAGGCCAGGGGGAAATCGGGGATCGCGAGGCCGGCCTTGTCGTGCCGCATGACCGCGCCGATGAGAAGTTGGATCCACACGGCCGCGACCGTCCAGGCGCCGACCCGGAAGACCGGGCTCCGCGGGACCGGAGAGCCGTCCCGCCAGCGGGGCGAGGTCACGACGGCGAGTGTGACGACGAGGCAGAAAAAGGTTTGAGCCAGGCAGGCGTGCGCGACGGAGATGGCCGTCGGAAGCAGGAAGATTACGGTCAGCCCGCCGAGAACGCCCTGGGCCACGACGGCACCGAGCGCCGCCCATCCGAGCCCGCGGACCCACCGCCGGGGCTCGCGCCGCGCGAGCCAGACGGCGAGGACGACGGTCAGGAGACCCACCGCCGTCGCCACCATCCGATGCCCGTGCTCGTAGAAAATCCCGCCGACCATGGGCGGCATCAGCCGGCCGTACGAGAGCGGCCAGTCGGGCACGGACAGGCCCGACTCCGTCGAGGTGACGAGGCCCCCGGCGACGATCAGGAGAAGCGTCGCGACCGCGGTGATCACCGCGAATCGATACAGACCCGCGTTCCACGGGGCCGCCCCGTCGGACCCGGCGCCGGCATTCACCTCAATGGACTCCCGCGCGCGTGGCGCCCGTCGGCGGCTCGTTCTGAGGCCAGAAATCCTCGGTTCTCTCCGGGGCGGAGTACTCGTACGGGCCGCGGTAGACGTTCGGAATGGCGCCGAAGTTCTCGTGGGGCGGCGGCGACGGCGTCTGCCACTCGAGCGTGTTCGCGTGCCACGGGTTCGGGCCCGCGAGCCGACCCCGGCGCATCGACAGGAAGAAGTTCAGGACGAGGATGATCTGGGCGGCGCCGAGAACGAAGAGCGAGATCGTCATGAACTGGTTAATAGGCTGCAGGTCGCTCAGGTGCTTGTATTCGAGATATGTGTAGATCCGCCGCTGCATGCCGCGCATTCCGAGGAAGTGCATCGGAAAGAAGATGCAGTTGAACGTGATGAAGGTCACCGCCCAGTGAATCTTTCCCCACGTCTCGTTCATCATCCGGCCGAACATCTTCGGGTACCAGAAGGTGAGGCCGGCGAAGGCCCCGAAGAGCGAGCCGCCGAAGAGAACATAGTGAAGGTGGCCGACGATGAAGTAGGTGTCGTGGATGAAGATGTCGACCGGAGTCGAGGCCATGTAGATTCCCGAGAGCCCGCCGATCACGAACATGGACACGAACGAGAGGGCATGGAGCATCGGCGGCGTGAAGTGAATGTCGCCGCCCCAGAGCGTCCCCAGCCAGTTGAACGTCTTGATCGCCGACGGCACGGCGATCACCATCGTCGAGATCATGAAAGTCGTGCCCAGGATCGGGTTCATGCCGCTCTGGAACATGTGATGGCCCCAGACGATGAAGCCGAGGCCGGCGATGCCGATCATCGAGTAGGCCATCGCGCGGTATCCGAAGATCGGCTTGCGCGAGAAGACGGGCAGGATCTCCGACGTGATGCCCATCGCGGGCAGGATCATGATGTAGACCTCGGGGTGCCCGAAGAACCAGAACAGGTGCTGCCACAGGAGCGCCTGCCCCCCTCCGGCGTTCGGCCACGGTTGCCCGGATACGACGAGGCCGGCGGGAAGGAAGAAGGTGGTTCCGAGCACGCGGTCGAAGAGCAGCATGATCATGGCGCCGGAGAGGACCGGCAGCGCGAGCAGCAGCAGGATGGCCGTGATGAAGAGCGCCCACGTCGTCAGGGGCATCCGGAAGAAGCTCATCCCGGGCGCCCGCATGTTGATGATCGTCGTGATGAAGTTCACGGCGGTCAAAAGCGACGAGATCCCGAGGATGAGCAGAGCGATCAGCCAGAGCGTCTGCCCCTTCGGTTGTATGGCCGAGAGCGGAGCATAGGAGGTCCAGCCGGCCGCGGCCGCGCCCCCCGTCACGAAGAAGGACCAGATGATGACGACCGCGCCCGGAACGGCGGTCCAGAAGGACATCATGTTCAGGACGGGAAACGCCATGTCCCGGGCGCCGATCTGGATGGGGACGACAAAGTTGCCGAACGCCCCAATCAGGATCGGCATGATTGCGAAGAAGATCATGATCGTGGCGTGCATCGTGAAGAGCGAGTTGTAGAACTCAGGGAGCATCCGGCCGCCCGGCATTCCCTCCGGGGCGAGCTTGCCCATGAATGGGATGGCGAGGTTCGGCCACGCGAGCTGCCACCGCACGAGGGTCGCGAGGAGACCGCCGACCACGAGCATGATGAGCGCGTAGAACATGTACTGCTTGCCGATCACCTTGTGATCGAGCGAGAAGACGTATTTCCTCCAGAAGGAAGTCGGTGCGGCGTGAACGCCGTGGACGGGTTCGTGAGCGATCGCGACGGTGCTCATGAGCTCGTTTTCGCCTCCTGGCCGCGCGGAGCGGCCCCGGTTTCTGCGACGGGTTTGTCCGCGGCCGGCGGCATGCCGGCCGGCGCGGGCTGCGCCTCCTGCGGCGCGGGCGCGGCGGGCTCCGCCTGGGCCGCCTGCGCCGCCAGCCACGTGTTGAACTCTTCAGGTGTCTCGACGGTGACGAAGCCCTTCATCCGGTAGTGGCCGAGCCCGCAGAGCTCGGCGCACACGATCTCCCAGTGCCCGGTCCGCGTCGCGTCGAACCAGATCCGGGTGGACATGCCGGGCACGGCGTCCTGCTTCACCCGGAACTCCGGAAGAAAGAACGAATGGATGACGTCCTTCGACCGCAGCGTGGCCACGACGGGCTTACCGACGGGAAAGTGGAGCTGATTCAGGGACACGACGTCGTCCGCCGTGCCCATTTTCCCATCGGCGCCCGCGTACTGGATGGTCCACGAGAACTGCTCGCCCGTCACGTCGATCGGAATTGCGCCCGCCGGCATGTTCTGCTTGATGTCGGCCCAGGTCCGGCGCGAGAGGAGAGCGAGGACGACGCAGATCACCGCCGGGACGATGGTCCAGATGACCTCGATGCGGTTATTTCCGTGGGTGTAACGCGCCTTTCGACCTTCCCGATGGCGATATCGGAACAGGAAGAAGAGGAGCAACAGCTCGACGATCACGAAGACGACCCCCGTGATCCAGAGGATCAGGCGGAACATCCCGTCGATCGTGGCGCTGTAGCTCGAGACGCCCTCCGGCAGCTGTAGCCACCTCGGAAGGTCGGACGCGACCGCGGCCGACGCGGTCGTCAGTAAGATCGCGAAAGCGGCAAGCGCAGATCGGAGGGGGATCCGGGCGGCGCACGCGTTCGGCATTCTGTTCTCCACGGCTGAGGCTTCGAGGGCTCCGGACCTATCCCTTGAAGCCGAAGTCGACCGTCTTCGTCTCGGACCCAGCGACCGTCACGTTCTGCGTCTGCGTGCCGTACTTCTCGTGCCACGCTTCGATCACGTAGTTGCCCGGGGGAAGGTTCTTGATCTCGAAGATCCCCTGGTCGTTGGTCGTCGCGAAGAAGGGATGGTTGAAGACGCCCGCGTAGGCGCCCATCCACTTGTGCACGTCGCACTTGAAACGGATCGGAACCTCGGGCTTGTCGAACTTCTTGACCGTCTCCATCTTGGGAAACGGCTGCCCGATGTTGAACTCGGCGTTGACCTTTGGCAGGGCGTGAATGTTGTGCAGGGTGCCGTCGCTGTTGACGATCTTGAGATCCTGGCCGGCCTGGATGCCGAACACGTGCGGATGGTACTGACAGCCGCGCTGGTCGAGCGTGACCGGCTGGCCCGGAGGGGGGAACTTGCCCTGCACCTCCTTGACGTAGACGAGCACCCACTCGAGGGTGCCGTTGGCGTTGACCACGGCCTCCTCGGTGTAGGTGGGTCCCGTGTGCGCCGCCTTGCAGAAGGCGTCCGCGTCCAACTTGATCTGTTCCTTGGCCGGGGCTGCCCCGGCGAAAGTCACCTTGCCCGTGACCGTGGCGCCGGCGGCGGCGGGGGCGGCGGCCGGTGCCGAGCCGCCGGCGGGGGCCGCCGCGGATTTCGCGGCCGGCGTCGTCTCGGTGTCCTCTTCGGCGTCCTCGTCCTTCCCGCCGCAGGCGGCGAGGGTCAGCGTGAACGCGGGTATCAGAAGCAGAAGCAGGGAGCGCTTGAACATCAGACCTCTCCTATCGAGCGGGCGATTCCGCGGAAGACTTCCGGAGCCGCGGACGTTTTCGGGAGGCCGGGCGCCGGAAATGGAACGATCATGGAAACGAGCGAGATCATATAGAAGCGCCTGAGGGCTTTCAAGATTTTCGCGGCAGCCGGGCTTAGACTGCGCATCACACGATGCCGGTCACGCTCGAGGCGGTGGAGCTCGGGAAATCGTACGGACGACGACCCGTTTTCGACGGAATCTCTTTCGAGGTCTCGCGAGGGCTCATGGCGGTCTCGGGGGCCAACGGAAGCGGGAAAACGACGCTTCTGAAGATCCTCGCTTCGCTGCTCCGGCCGGACTCCGGCACGGTGCGGGTGCTCGCGGATGGACGGGAGCTCTCCGGGGACTCGCGTCGCCGGTCCGTGGGGTGGGCGGGGCCCGACCTCTCGTTCTACGACGATTTCACGGCCCGTGAGAATCTGAGATTCTTCCGGAGCGCGGCGGGCGAGCCGGCCGACGACGAGGCCATCTCCCGCCGAATCGATCGCGTGGGCCTCGGGGAGGCGGGCGGCCTCCCGGTCGGCGCGTTCTCGACCGGCATGAAACAGCGACTTCGGATCGCGTTCGCGACGCTCTTCGACCCCGCCGTAGTCCTCTTTGACGAGCCGATGAACGGGCTCGACGCATCGGGACGGGACGTCGTCTCCGGGATCGTGGCGGAGCGCCGGGCTCTCGGCGCCGTCGTTCTCGCGTCGAACGACCCTCGCGATCTCGAGACGGCCGACTGGATCGTCGTGCTGCCTGGGACGCCCGGGGGGAGACAGCCGCTCGGGGAAGCGCTCTGAACGCGGCGCGAACGGTGCCGCTCGAGGAGAGCCCGTCGCCCCTGGCGCGGCCGGCCGCGGCGGGTTTCCTGTCGAGGGCCTGGTCCGTGTGCCGGAAGGACGCTTCTCAGGAGCTGCGCCGGCGGATCGCGGTCGTATCCGTTCTCTTCTTCGCGGCCGCCTCGCTCACGCTCGCGTCCTTCGCCATCGGGCCGTTCGGGCTCGCTCCCGACGCGCGGCCCACCGTCTGTTCCGCGCTCCTCTGGGTGCTCCTGTTCTTTTCCGCGGCCACGGGGCTCCCGCGCGCCTTCGTGCGGGAGGAAGAGTCCGGAACGGCGCTCGCGCTGCGCTTGGTCGCGCCGGCCGCGGCGGTCGGTGCGGGCAAGGCCCTGTTCAACTTCGCGCTGTTTGGGGCCATCGCCGCGGTGACGGCTCCCGCGTTCGCCCTTCTTCTCGGCTGGCGCATCGGGGCTCCGCTCGCGTTCGCCGCCGTCCTCGCCGCCGGCGGCGCGGGCCTCTCGATCGTCTCGACGTTTCTCTCGGCGCTCGTCGCCCGGGCGACCCAGAAGAGCGTCCTCTTCGTCATCGTCTCCTTCCCCCTCGTGGTCCCGCTCCTCCTGCCCGCCATCGCGGGGACGATCGCGGCTTCGCGCGGGGAGACTCCGTGGCTGGCGTTGCGCGTGCTCGTCGCCTACGCCGGAGCGGCCGCGTGCGGCGCCTACATGCTCGCCTCCGCCGCCTGGGACGAGTGAGATCGTCGTAAGCTGCCGCCGTGAAGGTCCTGAAACTCCTCCTTCTGCCCGCGATGGGCACGACGATCGCCGCCGCCTTCCTCTGGCCGGAGCCCGCGGCGGGGTTCCTGGGGGAATCGTCCCGGATCGTCTTCTTTCACGTGCCCTGCGCCTGGACGGCGACCGTCGCGTTCCTGATCGCGGCGGCCTACTCCGCGGCGTTTCTCCTGCGGGGAAACCCCTGGCACGACGACTTGGCCGCGGCCGCGGTCCGGGTCGGGATCCTGTTCGCGGCGCTGGCGCTCGTGACGGGCTCCCTCTTCGCGAAGATCATGTGGGGCTCGTACTGGAATTGGGACCCGCGGGAATCCTCGTTCCTGCTGCTTCTCTTCCTGTACGGCGCCTACCTCTTTCTCCGCACCGCGATCGAGGATCCCGCGCGGCGCGCCCGGATCGCCGCGGCGTACGCGCTGTTCGCCGCGGTTCTCATGCCCTTTCTCGTTTTCGTCGCGCCCCGGGTAACCCAGTCCCTTCATCCCCAGACGGTCATCAATGCCGAGGGGAAGGTCCTGATGGACACCCCGACGAAAACGGTCTTCTTCGCGGCCCTGGTGGCGTTCACGGGACTCTTTCTCTGGATTCTCTCCCTCGACGCGCGGTCGGCGCGGCTCGCCCGGCGTTCCGGGGGAAATGCCCGGCCGGCCGGAAGCGTTGCCAGCGTATGATTCCCTCGCCTTCCGAGGGAACGATCGACCCGTGAGCAGCCTCGCCTTTCTCGCCGCCGTCAACCTGGTCATCTGGGTCGGCCTCTTCGCGTATCTCTGGCGCCTGGACAGGCGGATCTCCGAACGGGAAAGGAACCCATGAGGAAGGGATACTGGATCGCCGGGGCCTTCGCGGCCGCCTTCGCCGTTCTCGGCGTGACGGCCTTTCAGAAGACGCTCACTCCTTACGTCTCGTTCGACGAAGCGCGCCACTCGCGGGGGGTCGTCCAGGTCATGGGAGGGCTCGACAAGCTGAGCGGAAGCTACGACCAGGCCAGGGGCGAGCTCTCCTTCGTCATCCTGGACGATTCGGGAGCCCGCATGCCCGTCGTCTACCGCGGGATCAAACCCGGCAACTTTCAGGACGCGATCTCGATCGTCGCGATCGGGCCCTATCGGGCCGGCCGCATCGAGGCGGAGAAGCTCCTCGTGAAGTGCCCGTCCAAGTACCAGGGCGCCGAGGTCGAGAAGTCCTACGGCGGGAAACCCTCCTCCCGGACCTGATGTCCTTTTTCTGGCCCGGGGTCGCGGCGATCTGGGGAGCCCTCTTCGCGGGGATCGCTTCCCTCCTTCTCTATCTGCGGGCGGATCGCCGAAGACCCGACCTCCTGCCTCTGGCGCGCAGCTTCTACGGCGCGTTCGTCGCCTGCGTCGTGGCGGCCTCCGGCGTCCTTCTCGCGCTCCTCCTGCAGCATCGCTTCGACGTCTCCTACGTCAACGCCTATTCGAGCCGCGACCTCCCGCTCCACTTCCTGATCTCGACCTTCTGGGGCGGGCAGGAGGGCTCGTTTCTGCTCTGGTGCTTCTGGGGAGCGCTGATCGGGCTCGTCGTCTGGCGCAGCGCGAAGGAGCTCGAGGCCCCCGTGATGGTCGTCTATCTCTCGACCTTTCTCGGGATCATCGCGATCCTCTGCAAGCAAAGTCCCTTCCGGCTGCTGCCGCCGCCCGTGCCCGCGGACGGCGTGGGGTTGAATCCGCTGCTGCAGGACCCGTGGATGGTGATTCATCCGCCCGTCATGTTCGCGGGCTTCGCGTCGCTCTCGGTGCCGTTCGCGTTCGCGATCGCCGCCCTCTGGAAGAAGCGGTGGGACGGCTGGGTCACCCGAGCCATCCCCTGGGCGCTCTTCACCTTCGTCACGCTCGGCACCGCGATCCTGATGGGGGGTTACTGGGCTTACAAGACGCTCGGATGGGGCGGCTACTGGGGATGGGATCCGGTCGAGAACACGAGCCTCGTCCCCTGGCTCCTGACGGCGGCGCTCGTCCACGGGATGTTCCTGCAGCGGGCGAAGAAAAGGCATCGCAAGGTGAACCTGATCCTCGCGAGCCTCGCCTTCGTTTCGATCCTCTACGGGACGTTTCTGACGCGGTCGGGGATCCTGGCGGACTTCTCGGTGCACTCCTTCGTGGACCTCGGGATCACGGGATGGCTCGTCGCCATCCTCGTCGGTTTCATCCTGCTCCCGGCGGCGCTCCTGGCCGCGAGATGGCGGGCGATCCCGGTGATGGAGGATGAGGCGTCCGGCGTGCTGTCGCGCGGCGTCCTGTTCATCCTGGGGATCGCGGCGTTCTGCGCGCTCTCCTTCGTGATCCTGCTCGGGACCTCCGCGCCGCTTCTGACCCGGCTGACGGGGAACCCCTCGCAGGTACAGACGAGCTTCTACAACAAGACCACGACCCCCGCCGTCGCGCTCATCGTCCTGCTGACGGCTCTCGTTCCCTTCGTCTCCTGGAAGGGAGCGACGGCCCGGGCTCTCTTCGCCGACTCCCGGCGCTCGCTCGGGATCGCCGCCGCGGCGGTCGCGGTCGCGTTTGCCGCCGGCGCCCGACAGCCGCAGTCGCTCGCGCTTCTGGCTCTGGCGGCCTTCTCCGCGGACATGAACCTTCGCGCGGTGATCCGGAAGGCGCGGAACGGCAAGTTCGGCGGCGCGGGAGGGTATCTCGCTCACGTTGGCGTCGGGATCTTTCTCGCCGGGGTCGTGATCTCGGGCGTCTACTCCCGGTCGACACGTACGACGCTTCCCGTGAACCGGCCCGTGCGGGTCGGCGGCGCGACGCTGACCTTCCTGCGCGTCGTGCCGGGCACGGCGACGAGCAAGCAGGCGATGGAAGTGCGCGTCCAGGCGGCCTCCGGGAAGATCGCCTATGCCTATCCGAAGATGTACGTGAACACGCGCACGAACCAGCTGATGGCCAATCCGGCGATCCGCAACACCCCGCTCTTCGACTTCTACATCGCCCCTCAATCGTACGACCCCGGGCAGCCCGAGCAGACCGGCCGCGAAGTGCGCCTCGTCAAGGGCACCACGACGAACGTGGAGGGAACCGGCTTCACGTTCCGCGATTTCAACGCGGACCGCTCCGCCATGCTGAAGGGCGAGAAGACCGTGCTCGTCCTGACGGAGCTCACGGTGACTCCGCCCGATGGCTCGCGGCACGACGTCACGCTCCGCTACACGTTCCACATGGACCGGCAGGAGGCCGATGCTCCCGAGGCCGCCATTCCGGGCCTGCCAGCCGGACGGATGCAGGTCCTCGCGGTCTCCCCGAACGACGGCGCCGTGGTGGTCCGGCTCGTGGGCGTCTCGAAAAACCCCGCCGACGAGCATCGCGCGGCGACCACCGAATCGCTGTCGGTTGACGTGACGAAGAAGCCTCTGATCTCCCTCGTGTGGGGCGGCTTCTACGTAATGATGGCCGGAGCGCTCCTCGCGCTCGTGAAGCGCGCGCGGGAGGCCCGCCGCGCGCCCGCGTCGGAAACCGCCGCGGCCTCGGTCGCCGGCGGGGCGCCGGCGCCGCGCTTGACCTCCGACCCCTCTGCCGCGGCCCCCGCCCTGCCCGTCTGAACCTCGGGGCCCCCTGGCGGAAATCCGGAACGGATCCTGCAAGGGTTGGGGTCATGAGGTTTTTTATGAACAAACGCCATCTCGCCCTCGCCGTCCTCGTTTCGGGACTCGCGACTTTCTCGACCGCCGCCCCCGTCTACCGGATCGCCCTGCGCGGAAAGACCGAGCCGGTCCTCGCCAGGGACAAGCCGGTTCTACGGGGCAGCGTCGTCCTCTTTCATCGCTACTCCGACGGACGTCTGACGAGCGTTCCCCAGGAGGCCGTCGCTGGATTCGCGGCCGCCGAGGAAGGCGTCGCGGTCCAGCGCCCGTTGCGACGGCGCGCGATCGTCGGAACGGCCGACACGGCGGTGGCCATCGCTCCGGCGACCCCGCTCGGGCCCGGCGAAGTCCGGATGATCGGAGTCACGGGCGGCGGAACCGCGACGGGCACGCCGGGTTCGGCGATGCCGGGCGCCGCGTCCCGCGATGTGGCGGCCCGTTCCGCGATCGACGCCCAGGTGTTTCCGGGTGACCTGCCCGTTCCCAACGGAGGAACGGGAGGCGGGACGAATGGCACCATGAACGGCCAGACCGCAACGGGTCAGCCCGTGCTGAATCCCACCCTCTCCGGTGCGGCGCAGACGAACGTGAACGCCGCCGCCCCGACGGCCGCCGGTCAAAGCGGATCCGCGCAGCCGATCAACCCGAACGGATTCCCAGCGACGACGACGACAGGACCTCAGGCCGGCGCCGCCCAGCCGATCGACCCCAACGGGTTCCCGTCGGGCGCCCAGCCCGGCCAGAACGTCAACGTGAACGGGCAAACGCAAACGCCGCAAGACTCCAACGCCCAGCCGAATCAGAATTCGGTGGGGCAGGCGAATCCGACGAACGGGAACGGGCAGGTGCAGTCGAACCCGCCGGCGACGAACAACGCCAAGCCCGCGCAAAACAACTCCAAGCCGAACAACCCGAATGGAGGCGCTTCGAAGCAGTAAACGCTTCAGTCCCTCCGGCCTCCGGAGGGGATGAGGATCTCCTTGCCGTCGCGCGCCGTGAAGATCCGGCAGTCCGGGGCTCTCGCGGCGCCGAGTTTTTTGAGCGCCGCCGCGAGCGCCCGGTCTCCCATGGCGATCGGCTCCTCCCCGAAGTGGGAGAAAACCGCGCGGGGCACGCCCGCGCGCGAGAGCCAACCGAGCTGGGCACGAACGGTGGTGTGGCCGACGAGGGCCCCGCCCGGGTGCCTTCGGACGAGCGACCCCGTGAGGGTGGATCCGTCTCCCACGTAGACGTCCGCCCCCCCGAGCGCTTCGTCCGCGGCGTCGGAGTCCTCGAAGCTCACGATGTCCCCCGAGTACACGAGCGTTCCTTCGGGAGTCTCGATCCGCGCGGCGATGCACGGGCAGCGGATCGAGTGGACGACGCGGTAGGGCGTGACCCGGAAGGGGCCGGCCGCGTGCGGTCTCCCCGGCGAAAGCACGATCCGTTTCGCGAGGGCGTACTCGGAAAGAAGCGCATGGGTGTCTTCCGACGCGAGAACTGGCGACGACGTTCCCTCCGAGAGCCCCCAAGAGTGGTCCGGATGGCCGTGCGAGACGAAGATGGCATCCGGGGCGATCGAGGCGAGTGTTCCCCGAAGGCTTTCGCCGAAATCGCACAGCAGGCGGAATCCCGCCGCCTCGACGGTGAAGGCCGAGTGATGGGCGTGGGCGGGCGAGCGCGCCTCCACGTATCCGCGGGTCCCGTAAAACCGCAGGCGCATCGAGACGAAGAGTCGGCGCATCCGGACCGGCAGTCAAGCAGTCGAGCGCCGAACGGAACCTCGGGGACGCCGTCTTGCGCAGGGAACCGTCGACGGACGGCCGGCGCCTCGTCTAGGATCTGCCGGTGCGCTTCGGCCCCCTTCGGCTCGACATCGTCCGGGACTCGGACTTCCGCCTGGACGGCGGGGCGATGTTCGGCGTCGTTCCGAAGCCGCTCTGGGAGCGTAAGTTTCCGGCCGACGAGAAGAACCGCATCGGTCTCGCGACGAATTGCCTCCTCGTGCGCGGCCCGGGCTTCACGGTCCTCGTCGAATCGGGTCTCGGCGACAAATGGGACGATCGCTCCCGGGAGATGTACGCCATCGCCGGCTCTCCCAGGCTCGCCGAATCCCTGGAGCGGCTCGGCGTCCGCCCGGAGGACGTCGACGCGCTCGTTCTCTCGCACCTCCACTTCGACCACGCGGGCGGAGCCACCCGCCGGCGGGACGGCGTAGCGGTGCCCGCCTTTTCGAACGCGACGCTGTACGTCCAGGCTTCGGAGCTCGCTCACGCCCGCGCGCCGAACGAGCGCGATCGCGCGTCGTATTTCGCCGAGAACTGGGAGCCGTACGCGGCCGCCGGCCGGCTGGAGATCGTCGAGGGCGAGCGGGAAATCCGGCCGGGAGTCCGGGTCGTGCCCCTTCCCGGCCACAACGCCGGGATGCAGGCCGTGCGCATCGACGCGGACGGCCTGACGGCGTTCTACTTCGCGGACGCGCTGCCGACGACCGCGCACGTGCCCATTCCCTGGATCATGGGCTACGACCTCTACCCCGTGGATCTCATCGGGAACAAGAAGGCTCTCCTCGACCGGGCCGTCCGCGAGGAGTGGCTCTGCGTCTTCGAGCACGATCCGAACGTCCCCTGGGGGCGGATCGTGGACGAGGCGAACGGACGGCGCCGGGTCCACGTCGTCCCGGTGGAGGCGGAGGAGTATCGGTGATCACGACTCGACCACCGCACTGAACGAAATCCCCTCTTCCCCGCGTCCGGGGCAGAGGGACGGGGTGAGGGGGAATCGCCGGATCTCGACACGGGGTGGAGCTCGCCTGATTCCCCTCACCCCCGCGTTCGGGGGAGAGGGTCAGGGTGAGGGGGAGCCAGCGGAGCGGGAGACGGAGTGCGGCTTACCCCCCCTCACCCGTCCCGCTGTCGCGGGTGCAGAGGAGAGGGAGGCGCCCGCTCGCCTCCCCCGTGGCGCCAGAAAGTGCCGCGCCGGAGGCGAGCCGGAGCGTTACTTGTTCAGACTTCTCGTAGAGCCGTCGTGATCTTCAGCCGCGCCGCCCGCCACGCCGGGAAGAACCCGCCGAACAAACCCATCGCGAGCGAGAAGACGATGCCGGCCGCGATCAGGGGCGGAGTCAGGCGGAAGTGGAAGAGCACCTCGGAAAACGTGCGGAAGTTCATCGTGCCGGTCGGCCGGGTCAGGATCAGGTTGAAGAGCACGAAGGCGAGCGCCGTGCCCGCGATCCCTCCGGCGACGCAGAGGAGAAGCGCCTCGAGAACGAAGGACGCGAGGACGGATCGCCGGGAGAACCCGATGGCCCGCAGCGTCCCGATCTCCCGCGTCCGGGCCGACACCTGCGCGTACATCGTATTCATCGCGCCGAAGGATGCGCCGATCGCCGTGAAGACGCCGACGAGGATGGCGAGTATCTTGATGGGCGCGCCCGTCACCATCTGTTCTTCGTAGTACGTCTTCTCCGTCTTCCCTTCGAGCTTCAGCCGCTGGTCCCCTTTCACGGTCTCGATGTAGCGCGCCCCCGCATCGGGATCGCTCGTCCGGACGAAGACCGTCGAAAAGATCGGCCGCTTCGACTGCGCCTGGAGGTCCTTGACGTCGACCCAGATCTCGGACTCGTACGCGCTGCCCGACCCGTCGAAGAGTCCGACGACCTTCCATCGGAAGCTTCCCGACTTGATCGTGTCCCCCATCGACATTCCGGAGAACCGGTTCGCCAGGTTCTTCGAGACGATCGCCTCGTTGGTGCCGGGTTGCATCATCCGGCCTTCGACGATCCGAACCCCCGGCCGCATCTCGAGCCCCACGGGACCGATGCCGCGGATCTGAACGTTCGAGCTCTTCCCGTCGAACCGGGGCGTGTTGATGAGCGTCAGAAGCTCCGGGGACACGAGGGGCTCCCCTTTCGCGTTGCGCTCGATCCCCGGTAGCGCGCGGATCATCTCGTACGAATCGCGGGTCACGACGCTCTGCATCTCCGCCTGCGATCCGACGCGCATCGTCAGGATGTTGCGCGTCGACGCGTTGACGGACAGCGTGCTGTTGACGCCCTGCCAGAGCGCCAGCACGAACAGAAAGACCGTCACCACGAGGCAGATGACCAGCACGGTCATGCCCGTCGAGACCTTCCGGTTGACCAGATTGCGCACGTTGTATTTCAGAGGGATCGCCATCACACCACCTGCCGGAGGCCGTCGACGATGCGAACCTGCGAAGAGCGGATCGCCGGGACGAACCCTGCGAGGACTCCCACGCCGACCGATATCAGGAACGCGGCGGCCAGAATCGACCACGTCACCTTGAAATTGATCATGAAGGGCGCCATCGGCGTCGTCGCCATCCCCTTCACCATGCCCGGTATGAAGAGGTACTTCGCGAGGACGACCCCGACCACCCCTCCGAGCAGGGACATCAGGACCGACTCCGAGAGGATGAACCCGAGGATGTGGCCGCGCCGGAAGCCCAGAGTCCGCATGACGGACATCTCGGTCACCCGTTCGCGCGCGGACATCGCGACCGTGTTCGCGACGATCAGGGTGACGGCGAAGAGGATGATGAGCGAGATCCAGCGGATCAGCCCCTTGATGTTGCCCATCATCTCCATGAACGAGGCCTGGAACTGCTTCTCGGTGAGCGTCTTGGTGGGGGCGTCGCTATTCTCGAACATCTTGTCGATCGCCGCGGTGACGCGGGAGAGGTCGCCGCTGCTCGCGACCTTCAGGTAGTAGATCCCCGTGACCTTGTTGGCGCCGAACCATTTGGCCTGGTTCAGGTACTCGTTGTGAAAAAAAATATTCGATTCGTCCCCGGAGTTGTAGTGGCCGGCGTAGACGAGGTCGAGCGTCACGGGGATGTAAGTGCCGCGGAGGCTGATCCGGTCCCCCTTCTTCCAGTGGAACTTCTCCTCGAGCTTCTGCCCGGCGACGAAGGCGTTCTGCGTGGCGCGGAATTCCTTGTCGACCGCGGGGTCGATGGTGGCGTCGTCGAAGATCTTGGAGAAGAAGATCTCAGGGTCCGCGGAGAGCTGGCCGAAGAAGTTTTCCGGACGGTCGTCCTTGTAGACGCCGCCGAACCAGATCTCCGGGCTCACGGCGACGACGCCGGGGATCTGCTCGATCCGCTGGCGCTGGGAGAGCGGCAGAAAGTTCGCGAGCCCCGTGGCGTGCTGGACGACGAGCCGGTTCGAGCCCTTGTTCCCGGACGGGTCCTGATCCATGGCCTGGAGGAGGCACGTCAGCACCACGATCAGGACTAGGACGAGAATGATCGAGCCCGTCGTCAGAAACATCCGCGTCTTCTTGCGGAAGACGTTTTTCCAGATGAGCCGAAAGAACTTCATGAGGTCCTCGCGGCGCCCGCGGCCGTCCGCTCGTCGGCATGCAGGACGCCCTTGTCGAGATGCACCATCCGATGGGCGCGGGCGGCGGCTTTGGGGTCGTGGGTCACCATGACGATCGTCTTGCCGAACTCCGAGTTCAGCCGGTTCAGGAGCACGAGGATCTCCTCGCCGGACTTCGCGTCCAGGTCGCCCGTGGGCTCGTCGGCCACGAGGATCGCCGGATCGGAGACGACCGCACGCGCGATCGCCACCCGCTGCTCCTGGCCGCCGGAGAGCTGACGCGGGTAGTGATCCATGCGGTCGGAGAGATTGACGATGTTCAGGGCGGTCTCGACGTGACGCCGCCGGTCCGCCTTCTTCAAGGGAGTCAGAAGCAGGGGCAGCTCCACGTTCTCGAACGCCGTGAGAACGGGAAGGAGGTTGTAGAGCTGGAAGATGAACCCGACGGTGCGCGAGCGCCAGCGGGCGAGCTCCGACTGCGAGATCTGGGCGATGTCGGTGCCGCCGATCACAATCCGGCCGCGGGTCGGCTGGTCGATTCCCGCGATGAGATTCAGGAGCGTGGTCTTCCCGGACCCGGAGGGACCCATGAGAGAGACGAACTCCCCCTCCGGGATCGCGAGGTTGACGTCCTTCAAAACGGGAACTTCGAACGCGTCCCGCTTGTAAACCTTCTCGACATGGTCGATTACGATCAGAGGTTCGCTCATTCTTCCTCCCTGTTACGACGCGGCGCCCTCTTCGACCCGCACCCGGTCCCCGTCCTTCAGCCCGACGGCTGCGGGCGCCGCGACGAGCTTCTCTCCTCCCTGCAGACCCGACGTCACCTCGATCTGCCCTTGCACCTCGCCGCCGGTCATCACGGGCGCGAACTTCGCGCGGCCGTCGACGACGCGGAAGACTCCGGTCCGTCCGTCGGAGGTCGTGATGGCGCTCTTTGGAACCAGGATCCGCGAGCGGGCCTGCTTCCCCTGGGTCGCCGCGGAAGTGAACGCGACGCGCGCCGACAGATCGGGAAGGATCTTGTCGTCCGCCTCGTCGAACGCCACCTTGACCCGGACGGTCGCTTTCTGGCGGTCGGCCGCGGGCACGATCTGACGCAGATGTCCGTGATAGGTCCGGTCGGGCACCGCGTCGAGACTGATCTCCGCGGGCTGCGACGGCCCCAGCCGGGAGAGATTCGACTCGTTCACGTCCGCGCCGACGTACAGCGTCGAGAATTCCACGAGCGTGACGATGGCCCCGCCCGAACCGCCCCCCGACGGGGAAGAGCCGAACGGCGAGACGGCCTCGCCCACGAACGCCCGCTTCGCGGTGATGACACCCGCGAAGGGCGCGCGGATCTCGGTGTAGTCGAGCAGCGCCCGCACGTAGTCGACGCGGGCGCGGGTCGAGGACTCCTGGGCCACGGCGGCGTCGAGGGCCGACTGCGGGGCGAGCCCTTCGGCGTTCAAGGAGCGCTGCCTCGCAAGCTCGGCGCGCGCGTTGATCCACGCCGCGCGCGCTTCCGCGAGCTGCGCATCGATGTCCGTATGGTCGAGACGGGCGATCACGTCGCCCTTCCGGACGCGAGTCCCCTCCGTGACGTTCAGCTCGGTGATCCGGGACGTGATCTTCGGCGACAGGTCGGCCTTGCGCTCGGCCTCGATGTAGCCGGTCGCCGTGAGCAGCGTCGTCGCCTGGCCCTCGGTCACCACCGAAGCGGTCACGATCTCGACCTTCTTCGGGCGCAGAGACCGCCCGGCGAAGAAGTACGCGGCCGCCCCGGCGGCCACGACGACGACCGCTCCGAGCAGGAGCCAGCCTCGCGGGCCGCCCGATTTCTCCGGCGCCCGATGGATCCGCAGCGCGGAGAGATCCGTCCCCGCTCGTTCTTTTTCCTGGCTCATGGCTCGAAGGCTGGCCATTCTAGCGGCCAACGCCGCTCTTTGACACGGCCTCCCCTCCGCTCCGCCGTCCCGCCGCCTGGTCGCCCGCCTGCGCCCGGGCGCGCCGTTGCGACGGGAAGCCGCGCGGCCGGCCGCCGGACGGCTATACTCGGGCCTTCCCATGCTGCGCCGGTTGTTCCTCGCGGCCGCGTCGGCGCTCCTTCTGGCGCGTTCCGGCGAAGCGGCCGAACCCGCGCCGGCTTCCCGGATCGTCTTTCGCATCGAAACCGCCGGTCGAGCGATCCTCTGGGCGGAGGACCGCCCGGTGCCGAACCGCGATCTCCTTCTCTTCCACCGCTTCCCCGGCGGGACGCTGATGAGCGTCCGCCGATCGGATGTCAGGCGGATCTCCCAGGAGGCGTGGGCGGCTCCGCCCGCGAAAGACACGTACGGCTACCTGGACATCGGCGCCACGGGCGGCGGGTCCCGGCGCGACGGCACTCCGGTCATGGCGGGTGTGCCCGGCCCCGCCGGAGCGCGAGCGTCCCGCAAGGAGCCCCCCGGTCCCGGTGCGCGGCCCGACGGCACCGCCCTCTTCAATCCGGACCGCAAGTACCAACCCGACATCGACGCGAAGCAGGTGCCGGGCTCGTCCACGGGCTTCCCGAACTCGGCCAACGACTACCGCGAGGGCCGCACGTTCGGCTACCCCGCCGCGCCCGCCGTTCAGTCCGCCCCGGGCGAGCCGCCTCGCATGGCGCCATCGAGCGGCGAGGTTCCCAAGGGTCCGCAGTAGATCGCCAGAGATCGCCGATCCGGGCGGCGTGCCAGAACGCGCTTCCGGCAAGTTCCCGCCCCCCCTAGATGTGGATCGCGTGCCCCGAAACGGCTTCTGCGGCTTCGTGCATGGCCTCCGAAAGAGTGGGGTGCGCGTGGATCGTGCGCACGAGCTCCTCCGAAGTCGCTTCGAGACGCAGCGCGGCTGCCGCCTCCGCGATCAGCTCTGTGGCCTTCGGTCCGATGATGTGCACGCCGAGGACCTCGTCGTACTTCTTCTCGGAGACGATCTTCACGAAGCCGGCGGTTTCGTTGATGATCCGGGCCTTTCCGATGGCGGAGAACGGGAACTTCCCGACGGCCACCTCGTAGCCGCGCTCGCGCGCCTTCGCTTCTGTCAGCCCGATCGACGCGACCTCCGGGGAGCAATACGTGCAGCCCGGAACCTGGTCGTAGTTCAACGGCGGCGGATTCTTGCCTGCCATGTGCTCCACGGCGACGATCCCCTCGGCCGAGGCCACGTGCGCGAGCCAGGCCGTCGGAACGACGTCCCCGATCGCATAGATCCCCGGAACGTTCGTGCGCATCATCCCGTCGACCTGGATGTAACCGCGGTCGGTCGCCACACCGACCTGCTCGAGGCCGATTCCCTCGGAGAGAGGCTTGCGTCCCACCGCCAGAAGCATCTTCTCGGCGCGGAACGTCTCCGTCTTTCCGCCGGAGGTTCGCGCGATCACCTCGACGCCCCCGCCGCCGCCGCCGCCGCCGCCGTCTGCCCGGGTCACCTTCTCCACGCGCGTATCCACGTAGACGGCGATGCCCTGGCGCTTGAACGAGGCGGCGAGCTCCCGCGAGATCTCTTCGTCCTCGACGGGGACGATCCGCGGCAGGACTTCGATCACGGTCGTCTTCGATCCGAAGCGGGCGAACATCGACGCGAACTCGACGCCGACGGCCCCGGACCCGATGACGACGAGGGACTTGGGGACGTCCGCGAGCTCCAGGATCGAATCGGAAGAAAGGACGGACTTGTGGTCGATCTCGATCCCCGGCAGGGACCGCGGGACGGAGCCCGTCGCGATCAGGATGTTTTTCGCGGCGAACGTCGTTTCGGTGCCATCAGCGGCGCGGACCGTCACGCGGCCGGGGGCGGCGATTCGGCCGAAGCCGGGCGTGACGTCGACGCGATTCTTCTTCATGAGGTAGGAGACGCCGTTGGAGCTCTGCCGGACGACCTTCTCCTTGTGCTTCTGGGCCCCGGCCATCTCGAGCTTGACCTCGCGCGCCATGACGCCGACGTCGGCCCCGTGGCGCGCCTCCTCGAGGAGGTCGGCCGTGTGGAGGAGCGCCTTCGTCGGAATGCATCCCCGCAGCGTGCACACGCCGCCCAGGCGCGGCTCGAGCTCGACGACCTGGACGGACAGGCCGAGCTGGGAGGCGCGAATCGCTGCGACGTAGCCGCCGGGCCCGGATCCGATGATGCTGACGTCGTAGGTCTTGGTGTCGTTCATGTGTGTTCCGTTACCGGACGCTCCCGGCGCGCAAGACTATCAAAGCGAGCGCGCAAATCGGCGCTCCGGCGGCGGCATGCCGGTGGCCGGATGTTCGACGGAGGGAATCGCGATGGGGATGTCGGATCGGGATCGGACGCGCGCTCGGGTCCGACTCCAGATTTCTCAGGAGTCCACGCCGTCGCCGGCCGCCGTGGGCTCCATCTGCAGGGCCTCGTTGAAGCGATTGAAGTAGGCGAAGAGCCCGACCACGCAGGCGATCTCGACGACTTCCGCCTCCTCGAAATGACGCCGCAGCTCGGCGAAGGTCTCGTCGGGAACGGCGCTGGCGCGCCGCGTCATCGCGAGGCCGAAGCGGAGCGCCGCCTTCTCCCGCTCGTCGAACGGTCCGCTCTCGAACTGGAGCAGGCTCGCGATCTGTTCCGGCGTCGCTCCGAGCCGCTCCGCCAGAGCGGTCTCGGAGCGGGTGCAATAGACGCCCGCGTTCGCCATCGACGTCTGGAGCGCGAGCAGCTCCTTCAACTTCAGCGGGACCGTTCCCGAGCCCATCACCGCCGAGAAGTGCGCGTCCATCGTGGAGAGGATCCACGGTCGGTGGGCGAACACCCGATACATGTTCGGGATGCTTCCGCGCTCCGCGATCTTCCGCTCGAAGGCGTCGCGCGCCGCGCCGGCGACCTGCGAGCGCCCGAGCCGGGAGATGCGGGACATGGGAGAAAGTTATCAGTTATCCGGCCCCGGCAGGACTGGCCCGACTCGCGGACGTCGCCGGCGCGACCCACAGCCCGCCCGGCGGCGGGGCCTTAGAATGTGCCCCGATGCGTAAGACTCCCGTTCTGGCGCGGCTTCTCCTCGCCGCCTTCGCGCTCTCCTGCGGCGGCGAGCGGCCCCCGGCGACGCAGGCCATCGAGATCGGCTTCTTCGGCGCGCTGACCGGCCCCCAGGCCACGTTCGCCCAGTCCGGGAAAAACGGCGCGCGACTCGCCATCGACGAGATCAACAAGGCGGGCGGAGTGCTGGGCAAGAAGCTCGCCCTGATCGCCGAGGACGACCGGAACGAGCCGTCGGAAGCCGCCTCCGCCGTGTCCAAGCTGATCACGCAGGATCACGTCGTGGCGCTGATCGGCGAGAACGCCTCGTCGCGCTCTCTCGCGGCCGCGCCGATCGCCCAGAGCTACCAGGTCCCGATGGTCTCTCCCTCGTCGACGAACGTCGAGGTGACCAAGAAGGGCGACTACATCTTCCGCGTCTGCTTCATCGACCCGAGCCAGGGCAAGGCACTCGCGCTCTTCGCACGCCGGAATCTCGGCGCTAAAACCGCCGCCATCCTCATCGACGTGAAGAGCGACTACAGCGTCGGCCTGGCGGAGGCGTTCGAGACTCAGTTCACCGGTCTCGGCGGACGCGTCACGTCGAAGATCAAGTACGCCGAGGGCGACAGCGACTTCAGCGCACAGCTCACCACGATCCGCCCGCAGAGTCCCGACGTTCTGTTCATCCCTGGTTACTACACCGACGCCGGCCTGATCGCCCGTCAGGCCCGAGGGCTCGGTCTCACGGCGACGCTCCTGGGGGGCGACGGATGGGACTCTCCGAAGCTGGCGGAGATCGGCGGGGCGGCGATCGAAGGCAGCTACTTTTCCAACCACTACTCCGTCGATGACCCCGCGCCGGCGGTGCGCTCTTTCGTGGAGGCCTACAAGACGGCGTTCGGGGCGGAGCCCGACTCGATCGCCGCGACCTCCTACGACGCGGCGCGGCTGATCGCCGACGCGATCCGACGCGCCGGGTCGACCGAAGGCAAGCGCGTTCGAGACGCGCTCGCTTCGACGAAGGACTTTCCCGCGGTGACGGGATCGCTCACGATGGACGCGGATCGCAATCCGACCAAGCTTCCCGTGATCCTCAAGGTCGAGGGTGGAAGGCCGAAGTTCGCCGCGACGCTGAAGTCGTAGACGGCGTCAGCTCGCCGGCCGGATCACGAACTCGTCGAACGCCATGATGCCGGGACCCGCGGTCGCGATTCCCGCGCGACCCGATGCCGGGGCCGGGTCCGTCGCTTCGAGCAGCGGCTTCCCCTCCCAGGTGGCGGAAAGCGTCGGCCCGGAGGCGGTGACCACGAGCGCGCACCAGGCCCGGTCCCCTTCTCCCTGACCCCGTGCGAGCTCCGTGGCGCGGCCCTGCCGGTACGACATCAGCCGCGCCTCACCCGTGAACGGCTCGACCAGGACGGCGACGAAGTTCTTCTCGTCGACCCACCGGAGCACCATGCCGCCCCGGCCCGCCGTCCGCTTGATGCCGATCGAGAACGTGCCGTCCCGCGTCACGACGTTGCGGCGGAGCGCCGCCGCGATCGATTCCAGCGGCCGCTCGGCCAGCACCTGGCTGATCGCGTTCGGGGCCGACGGCGGGTTGAACTCGGTGACGACCTTCCAGACCGCCTGGCCCGGCGTCCCGAGCGTCACGAAGTCGAAGAAGCCGGGCTCCCGCATCGGGGCGTCCGAGTCGAAGTGGTTTCGGGACGTCTCCGAAGCGGGAGAGGCGCCGCAGACCAGGGCGGCCGCGAGAAGGGCTACCGCCACGGGACCCCGACGGGCATTTTGCGCATTCATGGCGGGTTAAAGGCGGCCGAACTGCTCTAAAATTCCCATGTCGTGAACCGCCCCCCGCGCTCGTACGAAGCCTTCTGGCAGGGATACCACTTCCGGCTCGACGCCGACGCCGTCGCCGCGCTGCGGTCCCTCCCCGATCTCGACGGGAGGGAAGAGCCGGCGGTCGCCGAGGACTTTCTCCGCTCCTCCGCCGAGGGATGGGCGGATGCGCTCTCCGCGGCGGGGGCCCCTCCGGGAGACTTCGACGTCGCGCTCGATCCGCGGCAGCGCCGGACGCACCTCTCGCGCGGCGGAGTCCGCATCTTCACCGCCGAGATCTGAGGCGCGCGCGCCTCGCGGACTCCCATCCTCGCGGATGGCCATTCACCATTCAGAAGCTCAGGATCGATCGGATCTTCTTTTCGACCGCGAGGAAAGCCTGGCGGGAGTAGGGGTCGACCACGACCCGGACGTCGGCCGGCGCCGGAACGTCTTCCGCGAGGGACGCGGCGAAGCGGGCCGCCTGGCCGTCGAAGAACGTCTCGCCGAGCTCCAGGTCGGTTTTTCCCTTCGAGCCGGGCAGCTCGCGCAGCCGGGCGAGGTCGGGCGGTTCCAGGCGCATGCGATATCCCGCCGAGTCCCGGTAGAGAGGCTCGCTCGACAGGACGAGATCGGGCCTCGGTCCCCGCGGCGGGCGCGCGCCCTCGCGGCGCCCCCGTCCCGAGGCCGGCTCTCGGGGCGCAGGGGGCGGCCCCTCGTCGCGCGCTTCGCGCCGAGACGGGTGCGGAGGCGGCGGCCCCCCTTCACGCGCTTCATGGGAGACGGCGGCCGGCTCGGCGATCGGCGGAGGCTCCGGGGCGGAGGGACGCTCCAGGGGAGCGACCGCGACCGGATCCGGCGGCCGCGGAGCCGGCGCGGGCAGGACCTCGGGAAACGGAGCGCGAAAGGGCGCGGCGTCGATCGCCTTCACTCCCGGGACGGGCTCCGCGGGAGCCGCGGGCGCCGCGTCGGCTGCGGGGGCCGCAGAGGCAACTGTCGGCTCGCCGTCGTCCGTCGCTCCGGGGGACGGCGGCGTCGGGAAATCGTCCGTCACGATTCCGCCAGAACGCGTTTCGAGATCACGATGCGCTGGATCTCGCTCGTCCCCTCGTAGATGGTCGTCACCCGGGCGTCGCGGTAGTAGCGTTCGACCGGGTACTCGCGGGAGTATCCGTACCCGCCGAAGATCTGGACGGCGCGGGCCGCGATCGTGTTGGCGGCTTCCGTCGCGTAGACCTTCGCCATGGAGGCCTCCTTGGAAAAGCGCTGGCCGGGCTTTTCCGAAAGCACCGCCGCCCGGTACGTGAGCATCCGGGCGGCGTCGATCTGCACGCGCATGTCGGCGATCTGGAAGGCGATGATCTCGTGCTCCGCGAGCTTCTTGCCGAAGGTCTCGCGTGTCTGCGCGTACTCGGTCGACGCGTCGTAGCAGGCGCGGGCGATTCCTATGCCTTGCGCGGCGATGCCGATCCGCGAGTGGTCGAGCGTCGTCATCGCGATCGAGAACCCTTCTCCTTCCGCACCGAGGCGCCGGGATGCCGGAATGCGGACGTCCTCGAGATAGATGGCCGCCGTCTTCGACGACCGCAGTCCCATCTTGTCCTCCGGAGGGCCGATCCGGAGGCCCGGGTCGCTTGCGGAGACGATAAACGCCGTGATGCCGCGGGTGCCCGCGTCGGGGTCCGTCATCGCCATCACGAGGTACCAGCCCGCTTCCCCCGCGTTCGTGATCCAGGCCTTGGACCCGTTCAGGACGTAGTCGCCGCCGTCCCTGACGGCGCGCGTCTTCTGGTTCGCCGCGTCGGAGCCGGACTGCGGCTCCGTCAGGGCGTAGGCGCCCAGGGACCGGCCGGCGGCGACCTCGGCCAGGATGGTCTTCTTCTGCTCCTCCGTCCCGTACTTCCACACCGGGTAACAGAACACGGAGTTGTTCACCGAAACGATCACGGAGACGGAAGCGCAGACGCGCGCGAGCTCCTCGATCACCAGGATGTAGGAGAGCGCGTCGGAACCCGAGCCTCCGTACTCTTCCGGCACCATCATGCCCAGGATGCCCATTTCGGCGAGGCGGCCGACGAGGTCCCGCGGAAACACCTCGTCGCGCTCGCGCTGCGCGACCCCGGGAGCGATCTCCGTCTGCGCGAACCCGGCAACCGCGTCACGGATCCGCTTCTGATCCTCCGTGAACTCGAAGTTCATGGTTGGGCGCCGGGAGGTGCGCCGCCGCCCGGCTGGGGGCTCCCGCCCGCGCCACCCTTGCCCCGCCGCCGGCGGCGGAACCGTCGGCGCCGTCCGCCCGCCGCGCGGCCCGCTTCACCCGGGGGCCCCGCGCTTGCCGCGGGAGGCGCCGGAGCGGCTGCCTGAGCCGGCCGCCCGGCCCCGGAGGAAGGCCGCGGCTCGCGAGGAGGAGCCGGCGTGCCGCCACCGCGCTCCGGCCGACCCCGGCCCCGCCCTCTGCCCCCCGGCTCGCGACGGGGGGCGCCGGAAGCGTCTCTGCGGGCCGGCGAAGCGGAAGCCGGAGCCGCGCCCGCGGCCGGCCGTCCCCGGCCGTCCCGCCCGCCGCGCCGGCCGCGACGCTTCTCCTTACGCGGCTCCGGGGTGTCCACCCAGCCGTCTTCGAGGTGGCGGAACGTCACCAGGATCTCGGTTTTCGTCGCGCGGGCCTGGAGGAACGCGAGGATGCGCGAGCGCAGCGGAGAGATGGGGTTCTCCACCAGAGCGGGAAGCCGCTCCGCGTCGTAGAGGACCATCCTCGTCCATCCGATCGTCTTTCGCCGTCCGTCCGCCGCCTCGAGCGTCATCACGAAGAGGTCTCTCTCGTGATCCAGGGAGTGGGCCCGGTACTCGAACTCGGGGAGCGCCTCCCGACAGATCGACTTCAGGAATTCGAGGTTCTTCTCCCCGCCCTCGAGGGTCTGCTCCATCGAGACCACCCGGTCTCGAAACATCCGTGTCTGGGGCATGGTGTCTCTCTTATCCGATCGCGAGCCCGGCGTCGCGGAAGATCTCGCGAGCGATGATCAGACGATGGATCTCGCTCGTCCCTTCGTAGATCTCCGTGATACGCGCATCGCGGAAGTTGCGCTCGACGGGATACTCCTTCGTGTAGCCGTAGCCTCCATGGATCTGCAACGCCTTGGTGGTCACCCGCTGCGCCATCTCCGCGGCAAAGAGCTTCGCTTCGGCGGCTTCGAGCCCATAGCGGCCGCCGTTCTTCTTGACCGCGTCCTTCGTTGCCGCGGCGCGGCGCGTGAGGAGGCGCGCGGCGTCCACCTCCGTCGCCATGTCGGCGAGATAGAAGCGGATGACCTGAAAGTCGGAGATCGGCTTGTTGAAGGCGTGACGCGCCTTCGCGTATCGGACCGCCGCCTCCATCGCCTCCGTCGCGATCCCGACCGCCTGCGCCGCGATGCCGATCCGGCCCCCGTCCAGAGTCGACATCGCGATCTTGAAGCCGTCGCCCTCCTGACCGAGCCGGTTTGCGTCCGGCACGACCACGTCGGTCAGGAAGATCTCGACCGTGCCGGACGCGTTGACGCCCAGCTTCACCTGGTGCCGCGAGCGGTCGAAGCCGGGCGTCGAGGTGTCGACGAGAAACGCGGAGATGCCGCGCGACTTCTTCTCCGGGCTCGTCGCCGCGAACAGGAGGCAGACGTCCGCGTCGGAGCCGCAGGTGATGAAGACCTTCTGTCCGGAGATCCGCCACGAGTCTCCGTCGCGGATCGCGCGGGTCTGCTGGTTGGCCGCATCGGACCCGGCGTTCGGCTCCGTCAGCGCGAAGCAGCCGAGTTTCTCTCCCCTCGCGAGGGGCTCCAGGAAGCGCTTCTTCTGGTCGGCGTTTCCGTACTTCTCGATGGGATCGCAGACGAGCGAGTTGTTGACCGAGAGGATGACGCCCATGTTCGCGCAGACCCGGGAGATTTCCTCGATGACGATCGAGTAGGCCACCACGTCCATTCCCGAGCCGCCGTGCTCGACCGGGACCGATACCCCCGCGAGGCCGAGCTTGCCCGCCTGAAAGAAGAGGTCCTTCGGGAACTCGCCCGACTGGTCGATCAGCGCCGCGCGCGGGCGGACGACCTCCTCGGCGAACTCCCGGACCGCGGTCTGGAGGAGGCTCTGGTCCTCCGTGAGGTCGAAGTCCATGGCGCCGCGAGTATAGGCCGGGACAGCCGGTCACGTCCTGGCGAGCCAGAGCCCTTTCAGGTACTCCCCTTCGGGACAGTCGAGCGAGACCGGATGGTCGGCAGCGGCGCCCTGGCGCGCGAAGAGCGAGAACGATGCTCCCGATTCGAGCTCCGCGGCGAAGACGATCTGCTGGAAGAGAGTCGCGTCGACGAGGCCCGAGCAGGAGCACGTGAGCAGCACTCCTCCGGGTGCCACGAGGCGCATCGCCAGCCGGTTGACGTCCTTGTAGCCGCGCGCCGCGCGATCGACGTCCGCGCGCTTCTTCGCGAAGGCGGGCGGATCGCAGACGACGGCGTCCCACGACTCGCCGGCCGCGACGCGTGCGCGAAGATCTTCGAAGACGTCCGCGCGCACGAAGTCGGCGGGGTCGTCGGGAAACCCGTTCGCGCGGCGGTGCTCGGCGGCGAGGGCCAGCGCCTCGGCAGACGCGTCGACGTCGACGGCCCGCTCCGCTCCTCCGGCGAGCGCGGAAACCGAAAAGGCGCCGGAGTATGAGAAGAGGTTCAGCACCCTCCGGCCTTTCGCGACGGCCCTCAGCCGGGCGCGGTTGTCGCGCTGGTCGAGGAAGAATCCGGTCTTCTGACCCGAGTCGATGTCGGCGAAGAAGCGCAGCCCGTTCTCGAGAAAGGGCGCCCGGCCGCCGCCCCCTGCCTCTTTCTCCGCCGGTTCCCCGCGGTCCCGAAGGCGGCCGGTCCGGCGGACGTCGATCCGGGCGAGCCGAAATTGCTCGAGCGCGGCGGCGGAGAGGGCCTCCTCCCAGCGCTCGGTGCCCTCGGTCGAGAAATCGAGGACGCCCAGGTCTTCATAGACGTCGAGGAGGACGCCCGGGCAGAGGTCGCCTTCCGAGTTGACCGCGCGATAGCCGGTGGTCGCCGGGAGCAGAGTGGCTTCGCGGAGCCGGCGCGCGGCCTCGAACCGCTCGGCGAAAAGGCCGGGCCCGGGTGGCGGGCCGTCCCCGAAGGTCCAGAGCCGGGCCACGATCTGCGAGGCCGGAGACCAGGCGCCCGCCGCGATCCGGCGCCCGCCCGCGTCGAGCACCTCCGCGAGGCCGTCCCCGCCGTCGCCCCGCGTGCGGGCGACGGCCCCCGAGAAGAGCCAGGGATGCCGGCGGCGGACCGAAGCGTCCCGGCCGGGCTTCAGATCGATCGAGATCACCCGGGGGAACTCAACGGACGGCCCGGGTTCTCCGTATGAAGGGGTGAGAACACCCTGATCTCCTCCTCGGCCCCTCTCCGGAGGGGCCATATTTTTGTCGGGCACTCGGAGGAGAGGGATCGCACCTCAGGGCTGATTCAACGCCCAGTCGTACTCCAGAAACTCGGGCTCCTTCGGCGAGGCGGCCAGCCACGAAGCCGTCGCGGGATCGGACACGAACTTCGCGACGTCCTTGAGCAGTGAGCCTCCTCCGTCCCGCTCGAACTCCTTGCGGTTCCAGAAGAAGATTTTGGACAGGGCGACCCGACCCTTGACGCGGTCGATCTCGTTCCTGGTCGCGTCGTTGACGAACGCCCTCCCCTGCCGGTCGAGATCCGCCGGGAGGGTCGCCGGAACGTACGCCCGGGCCGCGAGCGGTGGGCAGGACTTGGAGGCGCAGACGATCGCGAAGTGGATCCGCGAGTCCTTGTCTTCGCGGAGCTTGTTCTCGATCGCGTCGAGCGTCAGCGTTTCGCCGCCGATGCGATGCGTCACCTTCTTGAACGCGCCGTCGATGTCGAGAATGCTCTTGGTCGGGTACTTCTCGAGGACGGTCGCGATCGCGGCCGCGTTGTAGGCGTTGATGTAGAAGGCCTTTTTCTCCTCGGCGGTCATCTTCGACGGATCGGCATCGCCGAGATTCGCCATGTAGGCCGCGAGCCGCTTCTTGTCCTGTCCCGTCGTCGCCGCGTAGTCGAAGCCCCCCTGGCGGGCGCGCGCCTGGAGGACGGCGTCGAACGGCGCGGCGTCCGGAAGGCCCGCCGCGGACAGCGCGGAAGCGAGAAGGACGGGAGAGAGAACGCTCCAGAGGGCCATCCGGCGGATCGTCCGTGTCATGTCGAGCTCCTTCCCGGAAAAGCGCGGCTTCTCCGACGAATCGTATACGCACGCGCGGCTCCGGCGGATGGCAACCGGGCGCGCTCCGGCGCGCCGGACCCCTAGGAGAGAGCGGCGAGAATTCCGAAGGAGAGCGCGCCGATCGCCGCCGCCATCGGGATCGTGAGGATCCAGGCATAGACGATCCGGCCGGCGACGCCCCAGCGGACGGCGGAGAACCGCTGGGTGGCGCCGACCCCGACGATCGACCCGGTGATGGTGTGGGTGGTCGAGACGGGTATGCCCCAGATCGACGCCAGCAGCACCGTCAGGGCTCCTCCCGTCTCGGCGCAGAAGCCGGAGAAGGGCTTCAGCTTCGTCAGCCGGGTGCCCATGGTGCGAACGATCCGCCACCCGCCGGTCAGGGTTCCGAGGGCGATCGCGGCGTGTGCCGAAAGGATGATCCAGACGGGAATCACCTTCAAGTTCGGCATGTACATGAAGTGCAGCGGCGACGCGGGGTTTTCAAAGACGCTTCGGTTGGCGACCAGCAGTCCCGCGATGATCCCCATCGTCTTCTGGGCGTCGTTCGTCCCGTGCGAGAGCGAGAAGAACGCGGCCGATCCGAGCTGGGCGCGCCGAAACCAGCGGTCCACCGACGCATAGGGCTTCTTCCGGAAGATCCAGGAGACGGCCACCATCAGGACGAAGCCGAAGAACATCCCGATCAGGGGCGACAGGACGATGAACGAGAGCGTCTTGACCCAGGCGGCTCCGGGGACGATCGCCTTGACGCCGACCCGCGCGATCGCGGCGCCGGAATACCCGCCGATCAGCGCGTGGGACGAGGAGGACGGAATTCCGAAATACCACGTGATCAGGTTCCAGGTGATCGCCCCGAGCAGGCCGCCCAGCACGACGTTCGAGTTCACTATGTTCACGTCGATCAATCCGGATCCGATGGTCTTGGCGACGGCGGTCCCGAACACGAACGCCGCGACGAAGTTGAAGAAGGCCGCCCAGAACACCGCCATCAGCGGCGAGAGAACGCGGGTGGAGACGACCGTCGCGATCGAGTTCGCGGAGTCATGCATCCCGTTGATGAAGTCGAAGACGAGCGCGACGCCGATGATGGCGAGGACGAACGTCATGGCCGGCGCGCCCCTGGATTCACGGCCCGCCGCCGCGCTCGATCCCGGAAGGAAGAGGGGCGCAAAGTCGATTCACGAATGCTTGAGAACCACGCTCTCGAGGACGTGCGCGACGGCTTCGCACTTGTCGATGCACTCTTCCATGTTGTCGTAAACGTCCTTCCACTTGATCACTTCGATCGGGTCGACGTTGCCGCGGAAAAGAGAGGCAACGGCCTCGTGGTAGGCCACGTCCCCCTCGTTCTCGAGCTTCTTCATCCGGATGCACTTCTCGATGACGCTCTTCTGCTTCCTCAGCGCGGCCACGGCCGCGACCATCTCCTGGGTGATGGCGACGATGACGTCGGAGAGCCGCCGCGAGATCGGAGTCGGCTCGGAGATGTTGAAGAGGACGACCCGCCGGACGGTCCCGTCGATCAGGTCGATGACGTCGTCCAGGCGGACGGCGAGCTGATGGATGTCCTAACGGTCGATCGGCGTGATGAAGCTGCGATCGATGCTCCGCAGGATCTCGTGCGAGATCTCGTCGCACTCGTGCTCCAGGCGCTTGATCTGATCGGCCACCGCGCCGACGGGTGACTCCTTGCCGAAGAACTTCGCAAGGATTCGCGCGCTTTCGTGGATCCTCTGGGCGAGCTCGTTGAACTGGTCGAAGTACTTGTCGTCCCGCGGCAGAACGCTCCACATGTCGGCCCCGATCGGGCGACATGCTAACGCAGAAGCTTCACACCGATTTAACCGAGGCCGGCAGCATCGGCCGCGGCAGCCGGACGCGGAAGTCGCTCCCGCGGCCGAGCTCGCTGTCCACCTCCACGGCCCCGCCATGAAGGTGGACCAGATGCTTTACGATCGCGAGTCCCAATCCGGTCCCGGGACGGGTCTTCGAGCGGGATCGATCGACCTGGTAGAAGCGCTGAAAGATCCGGTCCTGCTCCGCCCGGGGGATCCCGGGCCCCTGGTCCGCGACCGAGATGACGGCGCCGCCGGCGTCCTGCCGGGCGCTCAGAGTGACGGTTCCGCCTTCGGGAGAGAACTTGATCGCGTTGTCGACGAGGTTCCGGACGATCTGGGAGAGCCGGCGCCGGTCGCCGTCGACGACGACCGAAGGATCGGCGTCGACGGCGAGCGAGATCCGCCTCTCCAACGCGGCCGTCGAAAAGTCTCCCCGCGTCTCTTCGAGAAGCGCCGCGAGCGACACGTCGGTCCGCTGCACCTCGACCGTGCCGCTCTCGATCTCCGCCAGGTCCATCAGGTCCTCGATCAGCTCCCGCATCCGGTCCGACTGGCGCCGGATCAGGTCGAGCAGATGCGCCGTTTCCCCCTCGTCCGACTCGGCGTCCGCGAGTGTTTCCGCCGCCGCGGCGATCGAGGCGATGGGCGTACGGAGCTCGTGGGACACGTCGGCGACGAAAGTCCGGCGCATCGCCTCTGTCCTCTCGACGCGGGTCACGTCCCGGAGGACGCCGACGGCGGCCGCACGAAAACCCGCCGGCAGGGCCACCACCGTCACCTGCCAGACGATCTCGCCGCCGAGGCGGACCGTTTTTTCCGTCGTTTCCCGCGTCCGGAGGGTATCGCCGAAGACGTCGTACAGGGCCCGGTGGCGGAGGAGGTCGTACAGCGCCCGGCCGGAGGGGTCCGAAACGCCGATCATCTTCCCGAACCTCACGTTCGCCTCCAGAACGTGAAGCCTCGAATCGACGACGACGAGCCCGTCGGGAAGCCGCTCGAAGATCATCGCGGTCAGCCGGCGCTCCGCCTCCGCGCGCTCGGCGGCGCGGGCGAGCGAGTCCTTCATCCGCTGGAGCGCGGCGGCCAGCAACTGGACTTCTTCGTCGCCCGTCCGGGGGAGGTCGCGTCCGTGCTCCCCGGCCGCGATCGCGTGGGCGGCCTCGGTCAGCCGGCCGATGGGCTCCGAGAACCGGCGAGCGGCGGCCGAGCCGATCACGAAGAGGAGCAGCGCGGTTCCCACGATCGCGACACGGGTCGTCCAGAGATACGTCTGCTCGATGGCCTCCACCCCGGCCGCCGACACGGACACCCGGAGGACCTCGCCGCGGGGAAGGAGCTTCGCGAAGTAGATGCGCCGCTCGTTCTCGGTGGTCGAGAACCGCTCCGCGAATCCGGTTCCCTCCCGCCGCGCGGCCACGACCTCCGGGCGCCGCCCGTGGTTCTCCATCTCCGCCACCTGGGACGCGGAGAGATCGGTGTCGGCGAGAACCCGGCCGTCCGGTCCGATCACCGTGATGCGACAGGCGAGCCCGCGGGCGGCCTCGCGCAGGAGGCGGTCTGACTCCGCGGGCCGTTCGGCGGACCAGTGCTCCCAGTCGTCCGCGAGGTGATGCGCCTCCCGCGAGACGCGGTCGAGCACGCGGTCCTCGGTCGCCCGCCGGACGGTCGCGTCCAGGAGCAGGACGAGGAGGACCGCCGTACAGATGGCGAGGACTCCGAAGAGGGTCGTGAACCGGGAGCCCAGCCTCATGCGGAGTCCGCGGTCGGGCGCGAAGCGCGAAGCGTTCCCTCCCGCTCCCGCGGGATCCGCTCCGCGTTCGACGCCCTACGGCTTCCGTCCCTCCGGGTCAGGCTCGTGGTAGCGGTATCCGAGGCCCACGACGGTCTCGATGCGCTCGTCTCCGAGCTTACGGCGAAGCGAGCGGATGTGGACGTCGACCGTGCGCGTCTCGACCTCGGCGTCATAGTCCCAGAGGCGCGCCAGGATTGCGTCGCGGGTCACGACGCGGCCGCGATTCCGGATCAGGAGCCAGAGGAGGTCGAACTCCTTTTTCGTCAGGTGCACGCGCTCGCCGTCCAGGCGCGCCTCGAAGCGGCCCCGGTCGATGTGCAGGGCGCCGTCGGTGTAGAGCTCTTCCTCCGACGTCTCGAAGGACGCGATCCGCCGCAGATGCGCGTTGACGCGGGCGAGGAGCTCGCGCATGGAGAAGGGCTTCGTGATGTAGTCGTCGGCCCCGATCTCGAATCCGAGGAGCTTGTCCCGCTCTTCGACCCGCGCCGTCAGCATGATGATCGGGACGCGCTTCGTTTCGTCCGCGGCGCGCAGCTCGCGACAGAGGGCGAGCCCGTCGATGTCAGGGAGATTCAGATCGAGAATCACGAGGTCGAAGGGCTTCTCCTGCATGGCGGCCAGGGCGGCGAGCCCCGACACGTAGTGCTCGACCTGATAGCGCTTCTCCTTCCGAAGGTTCAGCCGGATCGTGTACGCGATGTCCGCGTCGTCCTCGACCAGCGCGATGCGCTTCACGGGAGAGGCGGCGCCCTCGCGGCCCGTGCGGGGCGGCGGCTTACGAGACGGCGTGGTTCTCATGGGAATCTCCTCCGAGGTTAGCAGGCAAACGGCTAGCCGAACCGCCCGGTGATGTAGTCCTCCGTGATCTTCTGGCCGGGGTTCGTGAAGATCTTGTCGGTGCGGTCGTGCTCGACCAGACGACCCAGCATGAAGAACGCGGTGGACTCCGAAACGCGGGCGGCCTGCTGCATGTTGTGCGTCACGATGACGATCGTGTACTCCCGCTTGAGCTCGTAGATGAGCTCCTCGATTTTCTGGGTGGCGATCGGATCGAGCGCCGACGCCGGCTCGTCCATGAGAAGGACTTCGGGCTCGACCGCCAGTGCCCGGGCGATACAGAGACGCTGCTGCTGGCCGCCGGACAGTCCGAGCGCCGAGGTGTGAAGCCGATCCTTCACTTCGTCCCACAACGCCGAGCCCTTCAACGCCTTCTCGACTCTCTCGGGCATCTCCGACCTTCGTCCGATGCCGTTGATGCGGAGGCCGTAGGCGACGTTGTCGAAGATCGACTTCGGAAACGGGTTCGACTTCTGAAACACCATTCCGACCCGTCGTCGCAAACCGACGACGTCCGTGCCGGGGCCGTAGATGTCTTCCCCATCGAGCATGACTTCGCCCTCGACGCGGGTCTCGGGGATGATGTCGTTCATTCGGTTCAAACAGCGGAGATACGTGGACTTCCCGCATCCCGAGGGCCCGATTAAAGCCGTGACGGACTTCTCCGGAATCTGGAGCGAGATGCCGTGCAGCGCCTGGTTCTTCCCGTAGAAGAAATCCAGGTTGCGGGTCTCCATCCGGGGCTGCGGTCCCCCGTCCTTCGGCTTGGCGAACGGCTCGTGACGCGTCGGCTCAAAACCGGGCCTTACGGGCGATTCCGCGGGCGGATAAGTCGTCTCGTTCATGTCCGATGCATCCTTTCGAGCCGCTTCGTGACGATTCGGGCGAGCACCGAGAAAACGAACACGACGGCAACCAGGACGAAGGCACCGGCCCATGCCTGGCGATGCCAGTCGTCATAGGGCGATATCGCATACGTGTACACCTGGACGGTGAGGGAAGCGATCGGCTGGTCGAGACGGGTCGACCAGAAGCGGTTGTTGAAGGACGTGAAGAGAAGAGGCGCCGTCTCGCCGGCGATCCGGGCGAGCGCGACGAGAATCCCCGTCATGATGCCCGGCAGCGCCGCCGGGACCATGACCGAGAACGAAGCCCGCGCCCGCGTCGCGCCGAGCGCGAGAGCGCCCTCGCGCAGACTCGATGGGACGAGCTTCAGAAGCTCTTCGGTCGTCCTCGTGATGATGGGGATCATCATGAAACCGAGGGCGAGGCCGCCCGCCAACGCGCTGAAGCGTTTGAACGGCATAACCGCCAGCCCGTACGCGAAGATGCCGATCACGATGGAAGGGACGCCGTTCAAGACGTCGGCGGTGAATCGAACGAGGGAGGCGAACTTTCTCCCGGCGTATTCCGAAAGATAGATGCCCGAAAGGAGCCCGACCGGTATCGCGATGGCCGAGGCGATCCCGATCAGGACCAGGGTTCCGACGATCGCGTTCGCCATGCCTCCGCCCGCTTCGCCCACGGGCTTGGGCGTCTTCGTGAAGAAGTCCCAGCTCAAGGAGGAGAATCCCTGCTGGATGACGTAGAAGAAGACGAACGCGAGGGGAATCAGAGCCACGACGACGGCGGCGCCGCAGAGAAACACGAAGAGATTGGACACGGCGCGGCGGCGGGCCGACCGTCTCACGCGGCCTCCCCGGAAGGAGACGAGAGCACGGGCTCCGCCTTTGGCAGACCCACGACCACCCTACCGGTCCGCCAGATGAGGAGCCTGGAGAACGCATTGATGATCACGGTGATCACGAACAGGACCAGCCCGATCTCGACCAGGGCCGAGAGATAGAGGTCGTCGGCGGCTTCGGTGAACTCGTTGGCGATGACCGCCGCCATCGTGTGCTGCGGCGCAAAGAGCGAGAGCTTCACCTGCGGATTGTTTCCGATCACCATCGTCACCGCCATCGTCTCGCCGAGCGCGCGGCCGAAGCCGAGCATGATCGCCCCCAGGATTCCGGTGCGTCCGAAGGAGAGCGCCGCGCGGATCGCCTCCCACCGGGTCGCGCCGAGGGCATACGCCGCCTCGCGTTGAGTGGGCGGAACCGCCTTGAGCACTTCGCGCGCCACGGACGAGGTGAACGGGATGACCATGACGGCGAGGATCAGCCCCGCCG
>JBBQNC010000006.1:0-37304 GCA_038329555.1 Thermoanaerobaculia bacterium | reverse complement strand
GTCTCGAAGGACGAGCTCTTCGAGACGGTCTGGAGCGGGACGCACGTCACCGAGGATGTCCTGACTCGAGCCGTCGGCGAGCTGCGCAAGATCTTCGGGGACGACGCCGCGCAGCCCCGGGTGATCGAGACGATCCGTAAGAAGGGATACCGATTGATCGCGCCGCGGCCCACACTCGAAGGCGCGCCCGCGCCTCGGGTCGCGCCGCCGGGCGAACGCAAAGAGATGTCGAGGCCGCCGGCTTCCGAGCCGGCGGCGAGACGGACGAACCTCCGGCGGTTCGCGCCGTTGGCGGCGCTTCTCCTGCTGATCGCGGCGGGGGCGACCGCCTTTTTCGCCCGCGGCGGCCGCGCGCCGCGAGAGCCCGTGCGCGTGGTCCCCCTGACGAGCTCTCCCGGAAACGAGTCCGATCCCGCCGTCTCCCCGGACGGAAGCCGCGTCGCCTTCAACTGGAACGGCGGCAGCGGCAAGGGGGAAGGCATCTGGCTCCAGCTCGTCGACGCCGAGAAACCTCTGAAGCTCACGGATGGCCCGTCCGACTACGCGCCCTCCTGGTCGCCCGACGGCCGCCGCATCGCGTTCTCGCGCGTCGGCTCCGAGCACGGCGCCTGCACGATCTCCGTCGTCTCCGCGCTCGGCGGCGCGGTCCGGACGCTCGCGCCGTGCGGCGTTCCCGAGGGGCAGCGGCTCGCCTGGGCGCCCGACGGCGGGTCGATCGTGTACCCGCGCCGCAGCGCCGACGGCGTCAAGCATCTCTTCCGCCTGGAGCTCGAGAGCGGCGCCGCGCGCGAGCTGACGGCGCCTCCCGCGGCGACGGTCGGCGACTACGGCCCCGTCTTCTCTCCCGACGGGCGCACCATCGCCTTCCTCCGCGGGTCGAGCCCCGGCGTCGACGACGTGTTCACGGTTCCGTCGTCCGGCGGAGAGGCGCGGCGCGTCACGACCGACCATCGCGACGTCCGGGGCGCCGACTGGTCGCGCGACGGCCGCGACCTCTTCTTCTCGTCCAACCGCGCGGGCCTCTACAGCCTGTGGCGCGTCTCCTCCACGGGCGGCGAGCCGCGCTTCGTGGCGGGCGGCGGATCCAAGATGAAATACCCGTCCTCGGCGCGCGCCCGCAGCCTGATCGCCTACGAGGACTGGATCTACGAGATCAACCTCTGGTCCTATCCGCTCGGAGAAGGAGCCGCGTCGGCGCCGCCCCTCGCGCTCACGGCGTCCAACGAGGAGTGGAACCTCGATCCGCGCGTCTCGCCCGACGGCCGCCGCGTGGCCTATACGTCGACGCGGTCCGGGAGCTACGAGCTGTGGACTTCGGGCGCCGACGGGACGAACCCCGTCCGGCTGACGTCCTTCAAGGGTGGCTTCGTCGGGACTCCGCGCTGGTCGCCGGACGGGCGCACGCTTCTCTTCGTGGCGCGACCCGCGGGCCAGGCGGACCTCTACTGCGTGGACGCCGCCGGCGGCCCCGTCCGGCGGATCACCAGCGAGCCGGGAGACGAGCTCGCGCCATCCTGGTCGGCGGACGGCTCGGCCATGTACTTCGCCTCGCGCCGCAGCGGCGCCTGGGAAGCGTGGAGGCTCGCGCTCGCGACGGGCGCTCTCGCGCGCGCCACGGAGGGGGGCGGGTACGCCGCCGCCGAGTCCGCGGACGGCCGCTGGCTCTACTACTCGCGCGCTGACGCGACGGGCCTCTGGCGCAAGCCGGTCGCGACAGGGACTGGAATTGCCGAGCGCGTCTCCGAAGGCCCCGACGCGTCCGACGCCCCCGACTGGCAGCTTGCCCCGGGCGGGTTCTACTACCGGGCCCACAGCGGCGGAGGCGGAGAGCGCCCGGACGTGCTGCGCTTCCAGCCGGCGGACGGCTCGCCCGCGAGAGACCTTCCCTCGCCCGGCGGACAGGACTGGTACGGCTTCGCCGTCTCACCGGACGGCGCGCGCGTCGTCTACTCGCGGGTGGACCGGCACTCCTCGGACATCAAGATGCTCGAGAACCTCGACTGAGGGAAATCTCCCGCTCGAAGTCCCGCGCGTGCACGGCACCCGGCCTCTCGCGAAGGCTTCCGGCGGGTCGGCCCGCCATCCGCGCCTGAGCCTCCCCCAGGATCGAGAGCGCGATCTCCTCGGGCGTCTCCGAGCCTATGTCCAGTCCCGCCGGCGCGTGAAGGCGCGGATCGCCGCCGAGATCGCCCGCGACGCGCTGCGTCCGCTCGCGGGGACCCAGCACCGCGACGTACGCGGCTCGGGAGGCGAGCGCCGCTTCGAGCAGCTCGCGGTCGTCGTCCAGATTGTGAGTCATGACGACGGCGGCTGCGCGGCGCCCGGGCGCGATCTTCCCGAACGCGTCGAGCGACGAGAGGCCGCCCGGTAAGAGCCCCCAGAACCGGCGCCGGGCCGCGGCCGTCTCTCGCAGCACGACGACCTCCGTCTGCCATCCGACCTGCCGGGCGAGCCGGACCAGGGGGACGGCGTCGGCCCCCGCGCCGCAGACGAGAAGGAGGGGTGCGGGACGCCGCGACGGCCTCGTACCGCAGCGACCCCTTGCCCGGATGGCGGACCTCTCCGCGTTCCGTCGAGCACTCCGCGGCCGGAACGCCCCAGGTTTCCGCCGCCGCGGCGACGAGCATCGCCCTGGGCGGCCGCGCCCACCCGGCACCGGCTCCCACGAATCGTGCACCGCCGTGCTCCCGCCGGCGAACTGGTCGAGGTACTTCGGGTCGACGGCGTCCGTCGTCTCGACGCGGACCCGCTCCCAGTCCACGTCGAGCTCCTCCGCGAGGAGCATCGGGATGGACGTCTTGACGCCCTGTCCGATCTCCGGCCGCGCCGAGACGATGACGATCGTCCCGTCGGGCTCGATCCGCACGAATGCCCCGAGAGAGGCCCCCTTCGGTCCGGCGGCCGGCGCGGCGGCGCCGGACTCGTACGGAGACGAGGCGGCCGAAGCGGATCCCTTCCACCAGAGGCCGACGAGGAGGCCTCCCGCCGCGGTCGCCCCCGCCTGGAGGAACGCCCGCCGGTCGATCGCGCCGCCCTTCACGACTTCCTCCCTTCCGCCGCGGCGCGATGGATGGCGCGCCGGATCCTCGGGTAGATGCCGCAGCGGCACAGGTTGCCGGACATCGCCTGATCGATCTCGCCATCCGTCGGCTTCGGCGAGTGCGCGAGCAGGGACACCGCCATCATGATCTGCCCCGCCTGGCAGTACCCGCATTGCGGAACGTCCTCGGCGATCCAGGCGCGTTACACGGGATGGTCTCCGCGCGGGGACAGAGCCTCGATCGTCGTGACCTTCTGCGGGCCGAGCGACGAGATCGCGACCACGCACGAGCGCATGGCGACTCCATCCAGGTGCACCGTGCAGGCCCCCACTCACCCACCCCGCAGCCGTACTTGGTGCCCGTCAGCCTGAGATCGTCCCGGAGGATCCAGAGCAGCGGCGTGTCCGGATCCGCCTCGATGCTTCGCCGCTTCCCGTTGACGGTGAGCGCGTATCTCGCCATGCGGTCTCCTCCCCCATATGTGCGTCCCCGGTGTTACGGAGAAACGGCCCGCGAGATCCCGAGGTTCCCCCGAAGGTTCGACGAGGATCGGTGCCCGAATGGGGAATGCCTCGCCGAACCCTCCCGGCCGGCCAGATGGCCCGTCAAAGGGCCCGTCAAACAGTCGATGAAACCCTCGCGGCCGTCCTCCCTATCTCCCCTTGACATTCGACAGGAGGCGGCGGAGACTCCTGTCGAACAGCTAAAGGAGCGCCATGCCCGAAGCGAAGAACGACCTCCTCCAGGGGACCCTCGACGTGCTGATCTTGAAGACGCTCTCCCCCGGCGCCATGCACGGCTGGGGCATTTCCCAGCGGATCCAGCAGGTCTCCGACGACGTCCTCCGTGTCAACCAGGGCTCCCTCTACCCCGCGCTCTACCGGCTCGAGAGCCAGGGATGGATCAAGGCGGAGTGGGGAACCTCCGAAAACAACCGCCGGGCCAAGTTCTACGAGCTGACCCGCGCCGGCCGCCGGCAGCTCGACGCCGAAACTGAGAGCTGGGAACGCTTTTCCGCCGCGGTCGCCCGTGTGCTCCAGACGGCCTGATCGATTGCGCCAGGGAGGATCCATGTCGAACCCGTTCGTCCGAGCCTCGCGGTCGCTCTTCAAACGGAACGAAGTCGAGGGCGAGCTCGACACCGAGATGCGATTTCACCTCGACATGGAGATCGAGAAGAACCTCGCACGCGGGCTCTCTCCGGAAAAGGCGCGGCGACAGGCGCTCCAGAGCTTCGGAGGCGTCGACAAGTTCAAGGACGAGGTGCGGGACCAGACGGCCGCGCGGTTCCTGGAGACGGTCCTCCAGGACGTCCGTTTCGGATTGCGCGCTCTGCGCAAGAATCCCGGCTTTTCCGCCGCGGCGATCCTGACCCTGGCGCTCGGGATCGGCGCGAACACGGCGATCTTCTCGGTCGTGCACGGCGTGCTACTCCAGTCCCTTCCGTACGGCGGAGGCGACCGGCTCGTGCGCCTCCAGCAGGACGCGCCGAGCGCCACCATCCTGGACGCCGGCTTCTCACCCCTGGAGATCGCGGACTACAAGAGCCAGACCCGCAGCTTCGAGGGCCTCGTCGAATACCACTCGATGTGGTTCGTCCTGCTCGGCCGCAAGCAGCCGGAGCGCGTGCAGACGGGCGTCGTGTCCGCCGAGTTCTTCGACGTCCTCGGCGTCCGGCCCATCCTGGGCCGGTCCTTCCGGAAGGGCGAGGACGCCCACGGCGCGGAGGCGGTTCTCGTCCTCTCGTACGCCTACTGGATGCGGAGCTTCGGCGCCGACCCGAAGGTCGTGGGGCGCGTCTTCGAGATGAACGACCGGCCGCACACGGTGATCGGCGTGCTTCCTCCCATTCCCGGGTATCCGGCGGAAAACGACGTCTACATGCCGGCCTCCGCGTGCCCGTTCCGCTCGAACCGCCACGTCGAGTCGGACCGGCGCCACCGGATGCTCGAGGTCTTCGGCCGGCTGAAGCCGGGCGTCACCCTCGCGGCGGCGAAGACCGAGCTGAACACGGTGGCCGGTCGGATGCGTCAGGCGTATCCGGACGCCTACCCGAAGACGGGCTTCACCGCCACGCCGTTCTCACTGCGCGATGAGATGACGCGCCAGGCGCGGCCCACCTTCCTGATCCTGCTGGGCACCGTGGGGCTCGTGCTGCTACTCGCGTGCGCGAACGTGGCCAACCTGTCCCTCGCACGCCTCATTCGGCGCGAGCGCGAGATGGCGCTGCGGTCCGCTCTCGGCGCGGATCGGGGCCGGCTCACCCGCCAGGTGCTGACCGAGAGCACCGTCCTCGGCCTGCTCGGCGGAGCGCTCGGGCTCGTCTTCGCGCGCGCGGGACTCCAGCTTCTGGTCTCCTTCGCCACGCGATTCACGCCCCGCGCGAGCGAGATCCGGATGGAAGCCCCGGTCCTCGCGTTCACGTTGATCGTCTCCCTGGCGACCGGCATCGCGCTCGGCCTGATTCCCGTGATCTCGCGCCGCCGCGACATCGCGTCGTCGATCAACGAAGGCGGAGAGCGATCCACGTCCGGCACGAGCCGGCACCGCATCCGGAATCTCCTCATCGTCGGCCAGGTCGCCATCTCCTTCGTCCTGTTGATCGGCGCGGGCCTGATGATCCGCTCCCTCTGGAACCTCCAGAAGGTGGACCCCGGGTTCCAGACCGAGCGGGTGCTGACGATGCGCCTCGATCTCAACTTCTCGAGATACACGGACGCGCCGAAGCGGCTCGAGTTCCACGAGGCGCTCCTCCGCCGCCTCCAGGGCGAGCAGGGCGTGGTTGCGGTCGCGGTGTCCGGCACGTTTCCCTTGAACGACGGGGGTCCCGGCAACGGCAACGGCCGCTTTCAGGTCGAGGGCCAGCCGCCACTCGAACGGGACCTCCTCCCGCAGGCGGATTTCCAGCAGGTGAGCCAGGACTACTTCCGAACGATCCAGATCCCCGTTCTGGGCGGCCGCGGTTTCGACAGCCGCGACCGCAAGGAGAACCTCCCCGTCGCGCTCGTCAACCAGACGATGTCCCGCCACTTCTGGCCCGGAGGCAACGCCATCGGCCGGCGCATCTCCCTCGACCAGGGGATGACGTGGCTCACCATCGTCGGAGTCGTCGGCGACGTGAAGCAGTACGGGCTCGCGGCGGCCCCGGCCGACCAGATCTATCTCTCGCTTCTGCAGTACCCGACGCTTTCGTCCACGCTTCTCGTGCGGACCGTGGCGAATCCGATGAGCATGTCTCGCGTCGCGACGGAGACGGTCCACGGGATCGATCCGGAGCAGCCCCTCGACCGCTTCCGCACCCTCGAGCAGGTCCGGAGCAACAGCCTTTCCACGCCGCGTCTCACCGCCCTGCTGCTCGCCCTCTTTGCGGTCCTCGCGCTCGTCATCACCGCGACCGGGATCACCGGCGTCCTCGCGTTCTCGGTCAGCCAGCGCTTCCACGAGTTCGGAATCCGGATGGCGCTCGGCGCCGCCCCGGGCTCCGTGCTCCGCATGGTCCTGCGCCAGGGCATGGGGCTCGTCGCGATCGGGCTCGCGATCGGGCTCGCCGCGGCGCTCGCCTTCGCGCGGCTGCTCTCGGGGCTCCTCTACGGGGTGCGCCCGACGGATCCCTTCACGTTCGTGGGCGTGGCCCTCGTGCTGCTGGGAGTCGCGGCGCTCGCCTGCTTCGTCCCGGCCCGGCGGGCGACGGCCGCGGACCCCATGCACGCGTTGCGGGACGCGTAGGTCGGAAACTCCAACTTCGCCGCGGCGGACGTGGCGGCGGGCGGGCCGGCCGCTCATCGGCGGATGAGAGAGTCGGAGGACCGGAAGCGGGCGGGACGGCCGCTCGATTAGAACGATCAGACCTGGAAGCGGGCGGAACGGCCGCTCGATTAGAACGATCAGACCTGGAAGCGGGCGGGGCGGCCGCTCGATTAGAAAGATTGGACAGACTTGGAAGCGGGCGGGACGGCCGCTATCAGCGGGCGGCCTCCCGCCCGGATCCGCGCTCGCCGCGCTCCTTTAGGCGGTCGAGCTCCCGCTGCATCGACTCCCGGACGCGGGCGGCCAGCGCGGCGATCTCCTCGTCGGAGCGCGCCGCGTCGACCGGGACCGGATCGAGGACCGAGATCGGAAGCCGCCCCGGCCGGCTCAGCATCCGCCTCGTGTCGACGATCGCCTCGAGGGGCGCCGCGACGACGGGGACGACCGGCACCCCCGCCGCGGCGGCGAGGCGGAAGGCGCCCGTCTTGAACGGGAGAAGGACTCGCCCGCTGTTGCGATGTCCCTCCGGCATGAACCACACGGACAGCCCCTCCTCCTTCAGCCGCCGCGCCGCGGCCGCGAGCATCGCCCGCGCGTCCTCGGAGTTCCCGCGCTGGATCACGAGGTTGCCCGATGCCCGGAAGAACCACCCGAAGAGGGGGATCTTCGTCAGCTCCCGCTTGCCGACGGCCACGGTGCGGCGCGGGACGACGGACCCGAACACGAGGACGTCCATGATGCTCTGGTGGTTCGACACGAACACGCAGGGCCGGAACGCGGAGAGGCGCGTCTCGTCGACGACGATCTTCCATCCCATGAGCCGCACGATGCTGCCGCAGAAGACGCGGGCGAAGTAGAAGACCGCGTCCCGGCTCCCCTTGAGAAAGAGGAGCGTTACCAGCCCCACCGCCGAGCAGAAGAAGAACCAGAGGCCGCCAGCCGCAAACCCGAGAAGGAACGACGCCCGCGCCGCGAGCGTTCTCAGCGGCGCTCCTCTGCCTTCTTTCGCATCGCGTCGTTATAGGCCGCGGAGCCGCCGCGCGGCACCGAGACGGTCTTCCACGCCGGGCCCGCGAAGTGTTTCGCGAGATAGACGATCTGACCCGCGTGGTAGGCGATGTGCATGAGGTGGCGATTCACGGCGCCGAACACGGAATGGGGCTGGCTGTTGATCGTGATCGTCCGCGCGAGGTCCTCCGGCGCGAGCGGCTCCAGGGCAGCGAACGCGGCGGTCCACCCGGACTCCCAGAAACGCATCAGCTCGTCCCTGGACTCGGCCGCGACGACGAACTCTCCGTCGCGCGCACGGTCCGGCTTGTCGCCGTCGGTCGTGAGAAAGTCGGTGAACCGCGAGCGCATGTTGCCGGCGAGATGCTTGACGATGATCGCGATCGAGTTCGACTCAGGATCGATCGTGCGAAAGAAGTCCGCGTCGGACACCTGAGCGAGCGCTTCCTCGACGAGGGCGCGGTGCCGCTTCAAACGCCGGAGGGCGTCCGCCAGATAGCCCTCGGGAGCGCTCGCGGAGCCGGCCGTCACGGGGTCGCCGCCGGCCGGGCCGCCTTCACGGGATACGAAGGCCGCTTCGGCGCCGAGGGGATCCCCGCGAGGACGAAACGGGAGGCCAGGGAAGAGACGCGCATGCCGGTATCCATCCTTTTCGCGCCGGGGCGCGGAGGTTTCGGAATTCGGCGGGGATTATAGGAGGGAGAGACCTGAGCGGGTGATGACGGAGCCCGAGAAGTTCTGAGGATCTGACGCGCGCCTGCGCGCGTCTATCCGGGCATCGGCGGCAGATCGGGCCATCGGGCCATCGGGTGTCCGCTTCGCGGAGTCACGGTGCGCGCCGACGGTGACCGGGGACATCGGCAATAGAAAAAAGGCGCGAAGGCGCCTTTTTTCAGATCGACACGTCCGAGAATCCGGTGATCTCGGCATCGGACGACGTTACGGGATCGACCCGGGCACGCTTCGGGCGCGGACCTCCTCGGAGGTCAGGCCGTAGATGGGCGGCGTCGGGATGTCGAGCATCGCGAGGTAGAGGTAGATCTGGCCTCGATGGTGGATCTCGTGCTCGACCAACGCCCGCAGCCACTTGGACGTCGTGATGGGAGCGCCGGAGGGAGTCACGCTCTTGCCGGCCATGTCCGCGTCCGTGAGCCCCGCGAAGATCGCCACCGACTCCGCGTGGGTCCGGTCGAAGAAATCCCGGACGGCGGGCAGGCCGTCGGCGAGCTCGCGGCCGTGGCCCGGATACCGCGACGGCTTTCCCTGGACGTTCTCGGCGTACATGTAGCGCTCGATCGCGGCGATGTGCCGCACGAGGTCGCCCAGCGTGAACCGCCCCTCCCGCCAGGTCCAGTCGATTCGGTCCGAGGGGATGCAGTCGACGACGCGGGACGTTCGGCCGCGCACCTTCTCGTAATGCTCCAGAAAGGCGGTGACCGCGGGCTCCGCCTCCACTCGGGGCCTCAGCGCGCGCCGATGGGGGCGGAGAGCCCCGCGACCGCGTTCGCGTAGACGGGCCAGCACCAGCCGCGGTACTTGGGCACTTCGCCGTGGACCACCGAATTGTTCAGCTTGCGGAGCGCCTCGGTCACGGGCCCCATGCGGCCCGTTCCCACGGGACGGTGGTCGATCATCGTGACGGCGACGATCTGGACGCCGGTTCCCGCGAGGAAGACTTCCTCGGCGAGCGACAGCTCGGTGCGATCGATTGAGCGCTCCACGACCGGAAGGCCCATCTCGTCGCGGAGCAGGTCGATCATCGACCGGCGGGTGATCCCCTCGAGAATGTTGTCGGTGATGGGAGGGGTCACGACGGAGCCGTTGCGCACCATGAAGAGATTCGCCGCGGACGCCTCCGACACGTGCCCGGCCTGGTCGAGGAAGATCGCGTCGTCGTAGCCGCCGCGCTGCGCGTCCGTCTTCGCCAGAGCGGTGTTCACATAGGCGCCCGAGACCTTCCCTCGCGCGGGAATCATGTTGTCGTCGATGCGCCGCCAGGCCGAGATCTTCACGTGGGCGCCGCCGTCGTTCTCGATGTACTTGCCGAACGGGATCGCGACGATCGAAACGGCCGGCCGCATGCCATCGAGTCCGAGGATGCCGATTCGCTCCTCCGCCGCGAACGCGAGCGGCCGGATGTAACAGTTCGCGCGGAAGCCCTGAGTGCGCAGGAGCTCGCCCAGGTGCCCGACCAGGTCCTCGACGGTGTAGGGCAGCTCGAGCGAGAGCAGACGCGCGGACTCGAGGAAGCGCTGGAAATGATCGTGGGGCCGGAACACGAACAGCTCCTCCTCCTTCTCGTTCCAGAAGCCGCGCAAGCCGCCGAAGCAACCCGTGCCGTACTGGAGGCCGTGCGTCATGACGCCGACCTTGGCGTCGCGGTATGGAACGATGCGCCCGTCGAAGAACGCGAACTCCGGCAGGGGTGTCTGACTCATCGCCGTTCCTCCTCTTCGCCGCTTTCGTTCCCAGTCCACTCATCAATCCACTTTGACGCGGATCCCAGACCGGTTTACTCTTCACCCGAACTGGTATGAATACAAGATCCACTTCGCCGCGAGAGTGGACTGGCCGCGACGGAACACTCGAGGCCGAGCCGCTCGTGCTCCTTCTCGAGGACTGGGCCGCCGGGACGGGGACGCTGACCTCCCGGCTCGCGGCGGGATTGAAGAGGCTCCTCGAGCGAGAGGAGATCGAGGCCTGGGCGCGGCTGCCTTCCGAGAGAGCGCTCGCGACCGCGCTGGCCGTGAGCCGCACGACGATCGTCGCCGCCTACGAGGCTCTCCGGCAGGAGGGCTGGCTCGAAAGCCGGCAAGGCAGCGGCACACGGGTGCTTCCCCGCATCGCGGTCTCGAGGGAACGGCGCGCGCCGGCGCCCGTCGTTCCCGCGACGAGCACGCTGGTGCTTCGGACGCTGACCGAGGACCAGGCGGGATCGATCTCCTTTCTCGCCGCGCACCTGCCGGGCCCCGGAGAGATCCTGGAGGGGGCGATCTCCCGGAGTCGGCGCGACCTCGCGTCGCTGGTCGGCCATCACGGTTACATGCCGCTCGGACTTCCCGCCTTGCGAGCCGCCCTCGCGCGGCAGCTCTCCGACCGCGGCCTCCCGACGCGCGAGGAGCAGATCCTCGTCACGAACGGCGCGCAACAGGGAATCGCTCTCGCGGCGTCGCTGCTTCTCGCGCCCGGCGACGAAGTGATTCTGGAGGATCCCACGTACCCCGGGGCGATCGATCTCTTCTCGGCCGCTCGCGCGCGGCTCGTCTCCATCCCGCCCGCCGCGGAGCCGGGCGCCGTGGACCGGCTCGCGGAGGCGTTGCGGCGGCCGCGCGCCCGGCTGCTCTACCTCCTCCCGACCTTTCACAATCCCACGGGGGCCGTGCTCCCGGAGCGGCCGCGTCGCGAGATCTCGAAGCTCGCGGAGCAGACGGGCGTCGCGATCCTCGAGGACCAGACGCTCGAGGATCTGTCCTTCGGAGCGCCTCCGCCGCCTCCCCTCGCGTCGTTCGTCCGGCGGGGGTCCGCGCTGACGGTCGGATCGCTCTCGAAGCTCTACTGGGGCGGGCTGCGGATCGGATGGCTTCGAGGGCCCGAGCCGCTCATCCACCGGCTCGCGCGGCGCAAGGCGATGGACGACCTCGGAAGCTCGGTCATCTCGCAGGCGGTGGCGGTTCGGCTGCTGGAGAACGCGGAGGCCTTCACGAAGCTGCGCCGGCGCCAGGTCGAGGAGCGGCTGGAGGCCATGACCCGCGGGCTCGCGCGCCGTCTGCCGGAGTGGACGTGGAAGAAGCCGGCCGGCGGACTCACGCTCTGGGTCCGGCTTCCCCGCGGAAACGCGGCCGAGTTCGCGCAAGTGGCGGCGCGCCACGGGGTGGCCGTTCTACCCGGATCGGTCTGCTCCCCGTCGAACGGGTTCGCCGACCATCTGCGCCTCGCGTTCGTGCCGGAGCCCGCCGAGATCCGCGAAGGGGTCGAGCGCCTCGCCCGCGCCTGGGAGAAATACGCGGTGGCCCGCGACACCGCGCGCGCCCGGGTCGGAGTGATCGTCTGACGGCGTCCCGGTGCGGCGGCCCTCCCTTCGAGCCGACCGACCCGGACTTCGGAAGAATCGGGTGATCGGGTGATCAATCTGAGGATCGGGTGATCGGGATATCGGACGGAGGCCCCGGACCCGGCACTCTCGCCGCGGGGTCTGGAACGAGCTGACGCGCGCTCGCGCGCGCGTCTATCCGGCCATCGGCGGCAGATCGGGCCATCGGGTCATCGGGTCATCGGGCCATCGGGTCATCTGGAAATCGGCGCGCGAGGACCTTGAAGGCCTCGGTTTCTCTCGCCCGCGGGGTGCCCATCACCCCGACCTCTCCCGCGGGTGAGGAGGAAGGCAACGCGGCATCATTCTGGCCGTTCCTCAACATCCGCTCGCAGCGTGAGGAGTCTCCCGAGCGTCGCGAAGGGAGGAGCCTCACGCTGCGGGAGCCGGAGCGGCGCATGAGCGCCGCGGAGGCGACGGCTAGGCGGGTTGACGGCGCGGGCGGGGGCGCAGGCGGCCGATCGCGCGGCCGAGCCAGATGTTCCACCGGCTGTCGCGCGGCAGGAACGGGATCGGCGGATGCCGACGCACGCCGAGCTCCGCGCGCAGCTCGAGCAGGCGCGGATGGTGCGGAGACAGCGCGAGGCCGCGCTCGACCGCCTCGATCGCCTTCTTCCGCACGGCGCCCATCGCGTAGATGCGGGCCAGCGCGGCGAAGACATCCGGGTTGCGGCGCTCGCTGCTCAACGCCCGGAAGCACATCTCGGCTGCTTCCTTGAGGTCGCCGAGGTGGGCGACCGCGAGCGCGTAGTCGGCGAGGAGGCTTCCGCCGATCGGACGCCCCTCCCGGATCAGACGGTCGCAGTACTCGGCGAAGAGCTCGTTGGCGAGCTCATACTTGCCGACCCGCAGGGCTCCGCGGGCGCGCCGTACGACGTCGTCGTCGCGGGAAAACTGCATCAGCCCTCCGCCGTCTTCAGTCCTCCGCCATCTCGAATCCGGTTCCCCCATCAGAATAACCCGGCCGATGGATGCGCGGCGGGGGCATTATTCCCGCCCGGACGGGGCGTCCGCGGCCGTACCATCCGCCTTCTCCTCGATCCATCCCCGGGAGCGCTCGACGGCGCGCTTCCAGCCTCGAAAGCCTTCCTCGCGCCGCCCCTCGGTCCACTCGGGCTCGAAGACGCGATCGCGGCGCCAGAGGCGCGACAGCTCGTCGAGCGAACCGTAGGCGCCGCACGACAGGCCGGCCGCCTGCGCCGCGCCGAGCGCCGTCGTCTCGCGCACCGCCGGGCGGACGACCGGAATGCCGAGGACGTCGGACTGGAGCTGCATCAGGAAATCGTTCTCGGTGGCTCCCCCGTCGACTTTGAGCGACTCCGCCGCGAGACCGCTGTCGGCCTCCATCGCGTCCAGGACCTCGCGGCTCTGATATGCGATCGACTCGAGCGTCGCGCGAACGAGGTGCGCCCGCGTCGCAAAGCGCGTCAGGCCGACGATTGTGCCCCGTGCGCTCATGTCCCAGTGCGGCGCGAAGAGACCCGAGAACGCGGGCACGAAATAAACGCCGCCCGAGTCCGGCACCGAGCGCGCCAGCGGCTCGGTCTCCGCCGCGGCGCCGATCAACCCGAGCCCGTCCCGCAGCCACTGAACGGCGGAGCCCGTCACCGCCACGGACCCCTCGAGCGCGTAGGCGCGCGCTCCCGGCCGCGACGCCGCGGCGGTCGTGAGCAAACCGTGGCGGCTCATCACGGGCGACTCTCCCGTGTGCTGGAGCAAAAACGAGCCGGTCCCGTAGGTGTTCTTGGCTTCGCCCGCACGAAAGCACGCCTGGCCGAAGAGCGCCGCCTGCTGGTCGCCGAGATCGGCGCAGACCGGAACCCGCGCGCCGAAGGGGCCGTCCGGACTCGTCCAGCCGTAGGGCTCGGTCGGGATGGAGGGCTCGATCCGCGCCAGCGCTCCCGCCGGCACGCCGAACCGCTCGACGAGCTCCGGGTCCCACGCGAGCGTCGCGAGCGCGCAGAGGAGCGTGCGCGAAGCGTTCGTCGGATCGGTGACATGCGCTCCCCCGGCCGGACCTCCCGTGAGATTCCAGATCACCCACGAGTCGATCGTGCCGATCCGGAGCCGGCCGGATTCGGCGAGGGCGCGCGCCTCCGGAACGTGCGCGAGGAGCCATCGCACCTTCGTCGCCGAGAAGTAGGTCCGGATGGGAAGGCCCGTGCGGGCCCGGACGTCCGGCTCGTGGCCGCCGGCGATCCAGGCGCGGCAATCCTCGTCGGTGCGCGTGTCCTGCCAGACGATCGCGGGAGCCAGGGGAAGCCCGGTGCGCGCGTCCCAGAAGACGATCGTCTCGCGCTGGTTCGTGACGCCCAGACCGAGCACGGGCTCCGCGGGCGCCGCGGCGATCGCCCGGGCGACCACGCGATCGACGTTGTCGCGGATCTCGAGAGCGTCGTGCTCGACCCATCCCGGCCGGGGAAAGCTCTGGGCGTGCTCGCGGTAGGCGGAGGCGACGACGCGGCCGGTCAGATCGAAGAGGAAGCAGCGTGTCCCGGTGGTCCCCTGGTCGATCGCCGCGAGGAGGGGCATCCCGACAACGCTATCAGCGTCCCCGTGCCGCGCCCGGCGTCCGGACCTATACTTTTCCCATGAAGCGGATTCTCGCCGCGGTGGTGCTCGCGGCGCTCGTCGCGGCCCCGGCCGCGACCGCCCGGCGACGGCGCCCGACGCACGAAAACCCGCACGCGCATGTGACGGCGGTCGCGCGTGTCGAGACCGAGCCTCGCCGGACCCGGCACCGCAACGGCCGCTCGTTCGAAGAGCTCGAGGTCCTGCTTCTGTCGGTCGCGCCGGAAGAGACTCCCGGCTTCCCGGTCGAGACGCGACGCCCCGTTCGCATCGTGCACGACCTCACGTGCGGCGGCTCGTGGGTCGACGCGCGCCGCGGCGACCGGCTCGACGTCAAGGGTGAATACGTGCGCACGCCCGACGGCCGCGACCTGATTCATTTCACGCATCCGGCGAACCGATCCTGCGGGTCCGGCCGCCACGCGGGCGGTTACCTCCGCTCGCATCGCGACGCGGCGGCGCAGGCCGCCCCGGCTGCGCCCCCGGTCCCGGTCCCGCCGGGTATCGCCGAGAAAGACATCGCCGCCTTCCGGACGTCTCTTCGTCCGGTCCTTTCGGTGCGCTGCGCGCCGTGTCACGAGCCGGGCGGCAAGATGTACGCGCGGCTGCCCTTCGACGACCCGGAGACGGTCGCGTCGCACGCCGGGCGCATGGCCACGCGCCTGTCGGGAGAGGACCGCCGGACGCTCGAGGCCTGGGCCGCGCAGCTCGACGCGCGCCCGCGTTGACGGCGGCCGCGCTGCTTCTCTCGCTCGCGGCGGCGTCCGCCTCCCCCGGACCGGCCGATCCGGCAATCCTCGCCGACGCGCGCCGGGCGCTCGCGTCCGCCCGGGACGCGCGAGACCGACTCGAGGCTCTTCGCGTCCCCGCCGCCCTGGCCGGAGCGCGTCAGGAGGAGCTGGTCTTCTTGAATCACGCCGTCCTGGGGCTGGCGGCGTACCTCGGGGATCCGGGCAGCTCGGGCGCGCGGAAGCGCCTCGACTCGATACTGCGGAGAGGCCGGGCGCATCGGGAGCGGTCCCGCGGCGCCCTTCGCGAAGCTCTCGGGCGGGACGCGGGCCGCTCGGTCCGCCGCTGAACCCGCTGGCCCCTGGACCCGCTGGACCTCTAGACTTCGAGCCCGGTGAGATCAAGGTTCCGGAGATCGAGGACGCGAAGCCCCGTGCGCCGGTCCGCGATTCTGCGGCGCACCGCGAGGCCCCGCCGGTCGGACGGCCGCCGGTGTTCCTCGAACCGATGGTCGTCGGAAACGACGCTCAGGCGCCGGCTCGCCTGGACGCGACGCGCAATTCCGAGGCGCCGCTGGAAGAGCCGCCTCTCGGTTGCGGGAGCCCTGCCGTCCGTCTGCCGGAAGACCACGCTCAGGCGCTTGGTCACGTCCTCATCATACGCCCCGCGGCCGCCAGGGGATTCGCCCGGTATACCGTGTCCCGCCATGCGAAACTTTCTTCCCCGTCTTCTGGCGGCCTGTCTCGGCCTCGCCGCAACCGCGCTTCCGGCGCAGAGTCCGCCCCCGACCATGTCGGTCGAGGAGTACGACCCCAAATCCACTCTCGTGGTCCCCGAGCACCGGCCGGCGCGGGCCCGGTACCCGTTCGTCGACGTCCACAACCACCAGGAGAACGAGGCGGCGCCGGCCGAGATCGAGCGCATCGTCCGCGAGATGGACGCCATGAACATGCAGGTGATGGTCAATCTCTCCGGAGACTCGGGGGCGGCGCTCGCCGCCGGCGTCGCGAACTGGAAGGGCCGGTACCCGAAGAGATTTGTCACGTTCGCAAACCTCGACTTCGCCGGGATCGACTCGCCCGGGTGGGGAGAGCGGGCCGCCGCGCGGCTCGAGCAGGACGTCCGGCGGGGCGGCGCCCAGGGGCTGAAGATCTTCAAGAACTTCGGGCTGACGGTGAAGGACTCGGCCGGCCGCCGCGTCGCCGTCGACGATCCCCGGCTCGATCCCATCTTCGAGAAGTGCGAGTCGTTGTCGATCCCCGTCCTCATCCACACCGGGGAGCCGCGCTCGTTCTTCGAGCCGCACGACGCCCACAACGAGCGATGGCTCGAGCTGAAGCAGTTCCCGCAGCGGGCGCGGCCCCCGGACCGGTACCCCGGCTGGGAACAGGTGATAGGCGAGCAGCACCGCCTCCTTGCCCGGCATCCGCGCACGCGCTTCATCGCCGCGCACCTCGGGTGGCTCGGCGGCGATCTCGCGAGACTCGGCAAGCTTTTGGACACGATGCCGAACGTGACGACGGAGATCGGCGCCGTTCTCGCGGAGCTCGGGCGCCAGCCGCGGTTCGCGAGGGAGTGGCTGATCCGCTACCAGGACCGAGTGATGTTCGGAAAGGACACCTGGGCGCCCGAGGAATACCCCGTTTACTTCCGCGTCCTCGAGACCTCCGACGAATATTTCGACTACTACCGCAAGCGCCACGCGTTCTGGAAGATGTACGGCCTCGACCTTCCGGACGACGTGTTGAAGAAGATCTACTACGGGAACGCACTGCGCGTGATCCCGGGAATCGACGCGTCGGCGTTTCCGAAGTGACGCGCCGGGGCTAGGACCCTCCCAGCTTCTTCTTCAGCGCCGCGATCGTCACCTCCGAGCGCTGGCCCTCCGGCATCGCCTCCGCGCTCCGGAGCGCCTCCTCGAGGGCCCGGCGGGAGGCGGCGGCATCCCCGCGGCCGACCTCGATGTTGGCGCGGGTCTGGAGAATCCCGATCTTCCGCGGGCCGTAGGCCTTCGCGAGCGCCCGGTCGGATGCGGCCGCCGCTTCGTCCCACTTCTTCATCGCCCGGTACGCCGAGGCGAGTCTCGCCGGCGGGTTGTAATCGCCCGGAAAGTCCTTCTCCGACTGCTCGAGCATCGGAATCGCGCGCTCCGGTTGTCCGAGGTCGAGGTAGGCGCCGAGGCGGTGCGAGTCGAAGACCGCGCGTTCTTCCGCCGTCTTCGCCCGGGAGGCTTCCGCTTCGAGGAAGGCGGCGTGCCGATCGAGCAGGGTCATCTTCCCGGCCGCATCGCCGGCGCGTTCCCGGTCCTCCTCGAGAGCCTGGTAGAGCCCGGACAGGTCGTCGGCCGCCGTGCCGGGCCGCGGAGACCTCAGAACGTCGAGCGCGTCCGCGCGCAGGGCTTCGACGAGCTCGCGGCGCCCCGCGCGATCGGCGGGAATCGACAGCGCGCATCCTAGCCCGCTCGCCGCGACGTTCGCCGACGACGACGTGTTTCGGAGCCTCGGGTACGCGTCGCGTGCGGCGCGGGCGCACCCCTCCGCATCGCCGCCGGAGCCGAGCGCGTAGAGCAGGGACTCGAGGGCGCGGCCGTACCGCGGCCATCCCGGGCGCGCCGCGTCGAGGACCTGGCGGTAGAGCCTCGCCGCCTCCGCGTTCTCGTTCTTCGCGTAGAGGCGATCCGCGCGCGCGAGGATCTCCTCGACTCCGCTGGCTTTGCCGCCGACCGCACGCCGGCCGTCGTCCAGGTCTTCTGGAGCTGCGCCACGGTAGCCCCTCCGACCCAGCGCAGCACGGCCGACTCCGTCTTCGGATCCACGACGAAGAAAGTCGGGAGGGCGTCGACCGGAAACCGCCGCTTGAACGGCGCGTTCTCAGGCCGTTCGGTGTCGATCGCGAGCCAGACGAACTGTCCGGCGCGGCGCTCGAGCGAGGCGTCCGTGAAGACGAACGCGCGCATCGAGCGGCAGGTGTGTCACCAGGGCGCCCAGGCCTCGACGAAAATCGGCACGCCGCGCGCCCGGGCCCTGGCCAGGGCGGCGGCGTAGTCGTTCTCGATGAACGGCAGCCGGGCCTTCAAGGTCCCGGCGGCGATTCCCGGCGAGGGAGCGAGGAGCGACGCCATCAGGACGGCGGCCGGAATAGCTGGGAAACGTCTCATTCTCCGATCGTAGCAGGGAGGCCGGACGCCAGGCCAGAACCGGACGGAGGAACATTGTTTCCCCGGGAGCGTATGGGAAAGCAAGGAGCCCCCCTATGCGCCCACCCTCCATCCTGTTCGCCCTGACTGTCGCCGCAGGTCTCGCGACCCTCTCCGCCCCGGCCGCCGCCGAAACGACCCGGGTGCTTCGCGCGGAAATCTCCGTGCCGCCGGGAGCGACGTTCGCCGTGGAGAATCTGGCCGGCCGGATGAGGATTCGCCCTGGGACGGGCGACCGGGTCATCGTCGTCGCCACGGTGCACGCGGAGTCGGAGGCTCTCGCCTCCCGATTCCGTCTCGACACGCTGACGCCGGAGGGGACGACGACCGTCCGCGTCCGTTACCCGGACGGCGAGGACGACGTCCGCTACCGCCTCCCCTCGCACGGCGAGCACCATTCCTTCGCTCTGGAGCTCTTCTCCCACTCGGAGAGCCGCGTCCGCTACGACGACCGGAGCTTTCACGTCTCGAGCGGTCACGGGACGCTGCTCCATGCGGACCTCGACATCGAGCTGCCCTCCGGAGACCGGGCCGGGACCTTCCGGGTTGCCGTCGGGCTCCTCTCGGCATCGGATCTCTCCGGCCCCCTCGCGTTCGAGACGAAATCCGCCGACCTGGAGCTGTATCGGCTCCGCGGCGCCATACGGATCCACAGCTCCTCCGGTGACGTGCACGCGGAAGAGATCCGCGGCGACTGGAAGTCGGAGCTCTCGAGCGGCGACATCGTTCTCGAGCGGCTGACAGCGGCCTCCGCGGATTTCCGCAGCAGCTCCGGCGACGTCCGCGCGACCGCCGTTGCCGCCGGGCGCCTCTCGCTCGAGACGGGCTCCGGCGACTATCGAATCGTCGACGCGGACGTCGGCGAGCTGACGGCGCGCACCGGCTCGGGCGACATCCTGATCGAGTCGAGGAGCCCGCGCCTCGCGAGATTCCACGCGCACACCGGCAGCGGCGACATCGTGCTCCGTCTTCCGCGCGACGCATCGTTCGACGCGCACGCCAGGCTCTCCTCCGGGGACATGAGGGTCGCCTTCTCCGAGGGAACGGCTACCCGTCGGGATGGCGAGATCGTCGCGTTCCGGCGCGGAGACGGCGCCACGAAGATCGAAGTCGAGACGGGGAGCGGGGACTTCACGATCGAGCCCAGGTGATCTCCGGGCGATGCCGCTTTCGAGTTTGGAGTTTTGAGTCCAGAGTTTCCAGTTTTTTCGTCATCGACCGATCACATCCGAGAACTGACAACTCGTAACTCAAACTTCCCCGCGTCATCCGGCGCGCGCCCGTTTGACGGGCCGCCCGCGCGAGCCGGCGGAGCGGGAGCGCGCGTTCCGTTTCACGGCGGCAACCCGCCGGTTGTAGCCTTCCAGGCTCATCCAGCCGGCGGGCGGATCGATACGCACGAGCTCGCGCCGGGGCAGCAGGAGAAATTCGTCGGAGGTCCCTCCGACGCGACGCACGCGAATCCGATACTTGTCGCCGCGCCGGTCGCGGACACGACCGGGCCGCCCGTCGGGCACCCGCACGCACTCACCGGATCTCAAAGGAGCCATGACGTCTCCCCGCCCGGCGGAAAACGATCGCGCGGGAAATTGCCGGGCGGCCCGTCCGACACACGCACGCCGTCACCGGGTCTCGAAGAAACCATCACGGCTCCCTGCCCGGCGGAAAGCGATCGCGCGGAAGTCGGGCCGTAACCTCCTATTGTCGCGAGCCGGCTCGCGCGCGAGATCGCAGCGCGCCCGCTACGGCTTGCCCGCCAGGTTTGGCGCTCCGCAGCGGTAGGCCGATCCCGAGCGGGAACCTTCCGCGATCACGACGGTGTCGGCGCCCTTCTGGCGAGCCATCCCCGCGGCCTCAGACGTCACTTCGCGATCGTCGAAGCGCTTCGGTACTTCGATGTCGGAGACCTTCTGGCAACCCGCCACCGCGTTGGCGTCCCTCGTGACACGGATCGGCGAGCCGGCCTGAATCGCGCTCGAGCACGCGACCGCGCCGAGAAGCACGACGGAACCGACCAGCACGAAACCCTTCGATCGACGCATGTGAGCTCCTCCGGATCTGGAAACGATCCACGCGCGCGCCGGCAAGACGCCCGCGCCGCGCTCTGTGTTACGCGGCGATCGGCGAAAGGTTCGAAGCGATTGCATCGCGCCGCGTCGTTTCACGTCGATGCGCGACGCGCGTGGGACGGAAGCGCGCGACGTGCGACAGAAAGAGACAGAGCGTTGCGTCGAAGCGCGCTCGTTCTCGCCCGGTTTCCCCTCGTTGACGAAGGCGGCGACCGGCAGTCTCCCGAGCGACTCGAGGAGTGCCGCGGTCAGGCGGCCGAGCGCCCCGGCGTCCGAAGCCCCCGCGATCGAAACACCCGGCAGGCTCGTCGAACGTGATCGCCACCTCGCGGCGCGGGTCGCTCCGCCGGACCGAGGTCGCGTGAGTCGGAACGGCACACCGGATCGCCGCCGCGAGCGCGAGCCCGGAAAAAACCAGTCCGGTGCGGGCTGTAAGACCCAGTCCGGTGCGGACTGTAGGACGAAGTCCGGCGCGGACGGTTCGCACCGCCAAAGGACACGCGACGCGGCGGTTCTCAATCGCCCGACGACGCGAGAAGATGGCCGGGCTAAAGACCGACGCGCGAACGTGGAAAGAGTCGTCGACCGACAACGACCGGCAACGAAATCATCGAGGGAGGACACATGCCGAGAATCGAGCGCCATGAACCGGGGACCTTCTGCTGGGCGGAGCTCGCCACGAGCGACGGGCCCGCCGCGAAGCGCTTCTACACGGAGCTCTTCGGATGGATCGCGGACGACAATCCGATGGGTGAAGGGATGGTCTACACGATGCTGCGTCTCGGAGACGGGCAGGTCGGGGCGCTCTACCCGATGGGGCCGGACGAGGCCGGCGGCGGGGTGCCGCCACACTGGAACTCGTACGTCTCGGTCGAGAGCGCCGACGAAGCGGCCGCGAAGGCCCGGGCGGCGGGGGGGACCGTGCTCGCCGAGCCGTTCGACGTGATGGACTTCGGAAGGATGGCGGTCCTTCAGGATCCCACGGGCGCGGTGGTCGGCGTCTGGCAGCCGAAGCAGCACGTGGGAGCGACCGTCGTCGACGAGGTCAACGCCCCCTGCTGGTACGAATGCCTGACGAAAGATCCCGCGGCCGCCGCGCGCTTCTACGGATCTGTGTTCGGCTGGACCACGAAGCAGGATCCCGCGACGAGCGAGTACACGGAGCTCTACCTCGGCAAGAAGGTCGTCGGCGGCATGATGCCGATCGGGGCCGAGTGGGGCCCGGTTCCATCGCACTGGATGGTGTACTTCGCGGTCGCCGACTGCGACGCGACCGTCGAGAAGACGCGCTCGAAAGGCGGCGCGGTCCGCAAGCCGGCCACGGACTTCGCCGGAATTGGACGGTTCGCGATTCTCGCGGATCCTCAGGGCGCCGGCTTTGCCATCATCCGTCTCGAACCGCGGGCGTCGTGACGGGAGCGGCCCCGGTCAAGCCTCCCATCGCCGCCGAGGATCTCGACCGCATCGACATCCGGGTGGGCGGGATCCTCGCGGCGGAGGAGGTCCCGGGGTCGAAGAAGCTCGTGCGTCTGACCGTCGATTTCGGGGACCACGTCCGGCGGATCCTCTCCGGCATGCGCGCCGAGCGGCCGGATCTGGCGGACCTGGTCGGAAAGCAGGCGCTTTTCGTCGTGAACCTCGCCCCGCGGCAGATGGCGGGCGAGGTCTCGGAGGGGATGCTGTTCGACATCGGCTTCTCCGACGGCATCCTGCCGGCGCTCGCCGTCCCCGAGCGACCCGTGCCGAACGGATCGAGGGCGGGTTGAGTCGGCGTTATGAGTTATGAGTTATGAGTTATCAGTTCTCAGTTCTCAGTTCTCAGTTCTCAGATGCAAAGTAGGTAGAGCGAAGCGGAACGGCAACGGAGACCGAAAACCGAAGACTGAAAACTAAACCGGATCGATCAGCCGGACGAGGATGCGGCCGCCGTGCCGCAGATGGGGACACGTTCGCGCAACCGCGAGGGCGCCGTCGAGGTCGGGAGCCTCGATCACGAAGTAGCCGCCCAGGTCCCGCGAAGGGCTCGTGTCCTCCGCGGCGGCCGTCCGAGTCAGCCAGCGCCCGCCCGGCTTCAGCTTCTCCCCCGCCACGAACCGGCCGGAAGACAGGCTCCTCGCCCAGGCCTTGTACTCGGCCACGCGGTCCCCGCCGCCCGGCTCGCCTTCGTCGAAGAGAAACAGGACGAACCGCGGAGAGGTCACCGCCGCCCGCCTTCCATCGTGCCGGCCCTGCCGACCCTGCCGACCGCCGACCGACAGCCCGGCCGCGAAGAAGGCCGCGGCGGCGGCCGCCGCGAGCAGCCACGGCCACGGGCCGCGGAGAACGCGTCGCCTCTTCCGGAGGATTCCGCGGCGAGCGAGCGCCGCAACGATGCGCTCCTCCGCATCCGGCGGAGGCGTCATCTCCCGGTCGAGACGGTCGAGAGCCGCCCGCTCTTCCTCCGTCCAGGGCACGTCGTTCTCTTCCCTCATGGCTCCTCCGTTTCGTCTCGCCGTTTGCGGCGCGCGCCGCAGGACACCCGATGTAGTCCAGGGCGATGGAGCACTCATCCGAGGTCTGTTTCGATTACTGAATGCTCTCCGGGAGAAAGCAACGGTCGTAGCTATCGACTGGGAGTACGAGGCCGTCCTCGCCGACACGGCCGCAGGCAGGACTCGCAGAAAAACCAAGCGACAGGGCCGTGGCGCCAAACGGAGATAGTGACCGAGCCGTTGCTTGGTTTCGCCCGAACGATGCCGTGCCGGCTGGAGATTTGACTAATTCTGTTCCAGATATTAGACTGTTCCACGTTATGAGGAACAGTCTGATTTCTGGAACAGATGAACTGGGTACGACGCTTCGGCTCGTGGCCAAACGCCTCCCGCCCACCTGGCGCCTCGAGGCTCCCCCCAAGGCGTCTACGGTGAGCCTACGGGCTCCGGATGGCACGATCGCCCGGCTCACCGTGCTGCGGCGAAGGAAGCTGGAGCCCAAGGACGTGCAGACGCTCCGAACCTCATCCCAACAGGGCCTAAAGGGCACCCTCGTCACGGCACAGTTTCTAAGCCCTCGCACTCGCCAGCTGCTCAAGGAGGCCGGGGCCAGCTACGCGGACGCCTCAGGCAACATGCGAGTGGTCGTTGATCGGCCGGGAATCTTTGTGGAGGCGGAGGGTGCCCAGAAGCATCCCGGGCGGGAGCCGCGCCCGCTCGCATCACTAAAAGGTCCTGCAGCCGCCCGAGTGGTTCGAGCTCTCTGCGATTTTCGCCCGCCCTACGGCGTGCGCAGACTAGCCGAAATCGCGGAGACAGCACCGGCGTCGGCCTCACGAGTCGTCAGTCTGCTGGAGAGGGAGGCCCTGATCGAACGCGGACCGCGCGATGAGATCCGTGAGGTCGACTGGGCCGGGTTGCTTCAGCGCTGGATTCAGGACTACCAGTTTCTTTCGTCCAACGACGTCACGACGTTTCTCGACCCACGGGGGCTCCCCTCTTTCCCGGCGAAACTAAGAAACCTCAAGGCGCGCGCGGTGGTTACCGGCTCGCTAGCAGCCGTGCGGCGGGCGCCGGTAGCGTCGCCCCGCCTGGCCGCTGTCTACGTCGATGACCCAGAGCCCGCTGCCAAAGCTCTCGCGCTCCGTCCCGCAGAGTCGGGCGGAAACGTGACGCTCGTCCGTCCCCTCGATCCAGTCGTCTTTGCACGGACCTGGGTGGAGGAGGGCATCAGGTATGCGGCCCTGTCGCAGGTCGCTGCGGACCTCCTCACAAGCCCCGGCCGAGGTCCGTCGGAGGGCGAGGAGCTGATCGCGTGGATGAAGAAGAATACCGATGCCTGGCGCGCCTGACCCGCTCTACGCCGCGTTTGCGCGGAAAAAGCTTCCAAGCTCTTCTGGATATCCCGAGCGGCTTGGGAGGCCGACAGATGCTCGATCGTATTGAAACCCGCAAAATTGGGGCCGGCGATGGCCCTGACCGAAGCCAGTAGATCCGCCTGAGGGCGCAAGCTCACAAACATGCTCGGGATCTCCGCGTGCAGCCCGCCCTCCTGGATGCTCGGGGCAAGACTCCTCAGCATCTGTTCGTGGAGATCCCGATAGGGCCGGTAGAGGCGCTCGAGCTCCTCGGTCCGGCGGCGCAGATCGTCGAAGTACTCCTTCACGGTCCTCGTTCTTACTATTTGGCGGTCCGGCCTCGCCGTCTACGGCCGGCCGCTCTTGTTCTTGGTCGGGTCGACGGGCAGGTAGGACTGCCCCGGCTCTGGGGTGGGCGGCATCGGTTTCCCCCTCACCGCAGTCCGCTCCTCGCCCGTCCTACCTCCCCTTGGACCGACGATTTCATACTGGCCCGATATCGGCGCCGGCTGACCCGGCTTGACTTCTTTCACCATATAGGTAATCCTCCTGCTTCGTATATAACACATGCTCTACGATACGACGACGTCAAACGATCGCTATATTGAGACATGGCCGTGAGTTCGTGAGCTCCATAACACTCGAACCCCCAGTCAGGATTCGGGCGCTCCGGGAGAGGCTCGGACTGACCCAATCGCGGATGGCCGAGCTGATGGGCTTGTCATTCGCTACGGTGAACCGTTGGGAGAACGGGCAGACACGCCCGTCGAAGTTGGCCTGGGAGAAGATCCTGCAAGCCGAGAGGCTGGGGCTGGAAGGGCTGACTGCTCCGGGCACCCGGATGGCCGCGGTGGAGGAGGTCGAAGCGGCCGACGCGCCCGCGGCGCCGGCAATCGACTTCTCGTCCAACCCGGAGATCGTCCGCGTTGTGGCCGAGGGCGAGCGGCTGACCTACGGCCATCTCTTCAATCCAGCGTTCGCAACGGAGATCTCGCAGATCGACCCACTCCCTCACCAGCGAATCGCGGTCTACGACCACATGCTGTCGCAGACGCGCCTGCGGTTCTTGCTCGCGGACGACGCCGGCGCCGGCAAGACGATCATGGCGGGCCTCTACATCCGCGAGATGCTCTCGCGACGGCTAATCCGACGCATCCTGGTCGTCCCGCCAGCCGGGCTCATCGGCAACTGGGAGCGTGAGCTTCGAACCCTTTTCAACCTGTCATTCCGTATCGTGTCAGGGGGTGAAGCCCGCGGGGGAAACCCGTTCGTGGGTCCGGAGAGCGATCAACTCATCGTGAGCCTCGACACGCTCACCGGCGACAGGATGTTCTCGAGGCTTCAGGATCCGGCCGTTGCCCAGTACGACCTCGTGATCTTCGATGAAGCCCACAAGCTCTCGGCTCGCCGTGACCGTGACGGTACCTTCCGGGCGACCGATCGGTACCGGCTGGCGGAGGCGTTGGCTGGGATCCCGACGGGCGATCCTCGCTGGTCTCTCGAATGGAGCCCGCAGCACCTCCTGCTGTTGACCGCAACCCCACACATGGGCAAAGACGAACCCTATTTCTACCTTTGGCGGCTTCTCGAGCCAGAAGTCCTGTCCACCCCTGACGCCTTCAACGCCTATCCCTCGGACGCTCGCCAACGCCACTTCATCCGGCGCACGAAGGAGGAAATGGTCCGGTTTGACGGCTCACGGATCTACCCCAATCGCGTTTCGGACACGTTGAGCTACGACTTGACGCAGGGAGAGGTAAGCGAGCAGTCGCTCTACGACAGGACGACCGATTACATCGCGAATTACTACAACCGCGCCCGCATCCTCAACCGCTCGGCCGCCCGTCTCGTGATGAGCATCTTCCAGAGGCGGCTGGCGAGCTCAACCTACGCACTGATGCGCTCCTTCGAGCGCCGGATCGAGAGGCTGGACACCTTCATCGAAGACATCCGATCCGGCGAGTTGGGTCTGGAGGAGCTAAACAGACGTCAGGCAGAGATCGACGTCCGCTATCCGCTGGACGACACGACGGCAGACGATGAGGCCGTCGAGGACGGCGCCGTCGGGGAGCAGCTCGAGTCGAGCGAGGCGGCCGAGAGTAAGGCGCTCGGCGGTGTTGTCGCCGTCACCCTTGCCGATCTCGAGCTCGAACGCGAACAGGTCCGAGGGCTTCTCCATCTTGCGCGCAGGGTCGACGACGCCGGCCAGGAATCGAAGTTCGACAAGCTCCGCGAGGTTCTCCAGGACCCCAAGTTCCGGGACGAGAAGATCCTGGTGTTCACCGAGCACCGCGACACTCTCGAGTTCCTGGTTCGCCGTCTCGAGGGCTTGGGCTTCACGGGCCAGATCGCCCGAATCCACGGCGGCATGGACTACCGCGAGCGTGGAGAGCAGGTCGAGTTCTTCCGGAAGCCGGCGTCCGAGGGCGGCGCGACCTACATGATCGCCACCGACGCCGCCGGTGAGGGAATCAATCTCCAGTTCTGCTCGCTGATGGTCAACTACGACATACCGTGGAACCCCGCGCGTCTCGAACAGCGGATGGGCCGGATCCATCGCTACAAGCAACTGCGCGACGTTCGCATCGTCAACCTCCTCGCGGGTAAGACCCGCGAGGGTCGGGTCCTTCATACGCTGCTCGACAAGCTCGAGAAGATCCGCAAGGAACTTCGGTCGGACAAAGTCTTCGATGTGATCGGGAGGCTCTTCGAAGGAGTCTCGCTTCGGCAGTACATGGAGCGCGCCATCACCGAAAAGGGCGTCGCGGAGGCCGTCGACGAGGTCGAGGGCAAGCTGACCAAAGAGCAAGTAGCCGCGATCCAGGAACGGGAGCGCCGCCTCTTCGGCACCGGGGGGGAAGTCGCCGCTCATCTGCCAGAGCAGCGGGCCAGCCTCGAGCGAGAAGAACTGCGGCGCCTGCTTCCCGGCTACGTCCGGCGATTTCTCGATAAGGCGGCGCCACTCCTGGATCTGTCGATCGCCGGTGATCTGGACGGCTTCTTCAGCCTGAAGCCACTGAAGCGCTCCGCCCTCGATCCGCTCTGGCCCTTCCTCGAAGCGTACCCGGAAGACATGCGCAGCAAGCTCATGGTTTCCAAGCCATCGACTCCATCGGAGGGGATCTTTCTCCATCCTGGTGAGCCGGTCTTCGAACGCTTACGTGGTCTCGTTTGCTCCCGGTTTGGCAGACAGGCACTCGCTGGCGGGGTGTTCATCGACCCATACGCAACCCGACCATACCTCTTCCACTTCGCCCTGCTCGGCATCATTCAACGGGCCGGTGGTGGAGCTAGTAAAGCGCCAGCTGACAATCTCTTCTCCAACGATACGGCCCCAGGCGAGGCGCTGGAGTACCGGCTCGTGGGCTTGCGGCAGGATCAGGGTGGTGAGGTTGAGGAATGCCCCGTTGAGCACCTGCTCCTGCTCAGGGGCGGCGGGCGGATTCCGCCGATCGCGTTGAGCTTCGCCGCGACGGCCGGGGAGTCAAGAGACCGCGCGAGAGGCTTCACTCTAGAGAAAATCGCTCGTCCTCTGATTGACGCTCGTCGCGCCGAACTTCTAGAAAGCCTGCGTGCACGAGAAGAATTCGTCGCGCGCGGGTTCGACTACCAGGACGCGGATCTGGCCGCTCAACGTGCCAGGCTCTCGGGGAAGGCCCGCTCGGGAGATCCGAAGGCCAAAGGGGACCTGACCAAGGTCAAGGGACGTCAAGGGGCCATCGCGGCACGCCGCGAAGAGGCCCTTTCACGACTTCGCCACGAACCGGAACTCATCGAAGCGGACGAGGTCACGTTCCTCGCTCACGCGCTGGTTCTGCCCTCGAGCGACCCGAAGGACCGGCGGCGACACGACGCCGAGGTGGAAGCCCTCGCGGTACGCGTCGCCTGGGGCTACGAGGAGGCTCGCGGAGCTACCGTGAGAGACGTCTCGAAGAAGCAGCTTGCCGTCGCTTGTGGCCTCACCGAATGCCCCGGATTCGATCTGCACTCAAGGGGACCCGGGCCCGAGGAGCGCGCGATCGAGGTTAAGGGCCGGGCGGGCATCGGCGACGTCGAAGTGACCGAGAACGAATGGGCGAAGGCGTGCAACCTGCGCGAGAAGTACTGGCTCTACGTCGTATTCGATTGCGGGACCCCGACGCCACGGCTTGTCCGGGTGCAAGACCCCTTCCGCAAGCTCGTCGCGAACGCGAAAGGCGGAGTCATCATCGACGAGCGAGAGATCCTTGCGGCGGGGGAAATAGCGTGACCGCCAGGCTCGCCCGGTTCCTCGTGAACAATTTCAAGTCGATTTCGCCCGACGGCGTAGAAATTGTCTTTCGGGATCGGCTTGTCATCTTAGTTGGCAAGAACAATTCCGGGAAGTCGAACCTACTGGAGGGCTTGGGCCTGCTGTTCGGGTCTAAGAACCCTCGGTACCTCCAGGTCGAGCCGGAGGTCTTCAACGACCCTGCGAAACCAATCATCGTCGAAGCGGAATTTGAGAGGCTCGACTGGGGGCAAGGAGTGGCGATCGGCCTATCTGAAACGCAGTGCGGAATGCTTACGAAGGGCGGGAAGGGCGCCCAAGCCGGGCACTTGACCTTGCGACTGACGGTACCCGCCATCGATGGCGACGGAGCAGCAGATGAAGGCGCGGAAGTCCCTAACGAAGAAGAGCCAGAGCCCCGCCAGACCTTTGAGTTCTTGCTTGCCAATCGCAACGACGTCAAGAAGAACGAGGAGTTCCGCAAGGCGCTAATCAAATACATCCTGGTCCCCCCTGTCCGAGCCGAGAAGGAGGTTCTGAGCCCCAGCGGGTGGACGGCCTACGGCCGCCTTCTCCGCGACATTCTCACTGACTCCACCGACAAGGATCAGGTGTCCGCCTTAATCAGAGACGCGAGCGCGCGCCTACGCGATATCCTGGCGGCCGAGGCTTCTACTCTTTCGAAGGCAGCGAAGTCGACGGCCTTCGTAGACGCCGTCAGCTTCCGCCTCACGAAGGATGGCGACCCTATCGAGCTACTCCGAAGTCTCTCGCTAGCCGTTACCTTTGCCGGTCGGACTGACGACATCTCAGCCGTTGGGACTGGCACCCAGAGTGCGGTCATCATCAGCGTCCTTGAGCTTTGTCTTCGGCACAAGCCCCGGAGGGGGGTGCGTCTATTCGTTGTCGAAGAGCCGGAGTTGTTCTTGCACCCACATGCCCAGCGACATATTGCTCGTTTACTGCGTGAAATTGCGTCGGAGACCGGCAATCAGGTCATGATCACGACGCACTCGCCGAGCCTCCTCGCGAGTGCCGACATCCTCGATGTCATTCGCCTTGATCGCACCCCTTCGGGCGTTACGACGCGCCATCGTATTTCTCCGACTCTTCCGGGTATTGAGAAGATCGAGCGTGTCCTGACCGAGCACACATGCGAGATGCTTTTTGCCGATCGCGCGGTGCTCGTGGAGGGTGTATCCGAAGCCGAGCTTTTCCCGCGACTCGCCGTAGCCTCGACGGCTGGCGATCCGACTCTCGCCGGAGGGTTCGATCGGGCGAACGTCAGTGTCGTGGCGGTGGGGGGTAAGGACCATTTCCCGGTCTTCTCAGGACTGCTGGACCAATTGGGCATCAGCTGGCGAATCGTCGTGGACGGCGATGCGCTTGCCGGATCTTCTCTTGCCGCTTATCGAAAGCGCGCCGGCGTCGAGGGCCCGGCAGACCCCGAGGCGGCTCGCCGAGCCCTACTGAAGATCGGCGTCGCCGTCCTCAAGAAGGGCGAGATCGAGGACTATTACCCGACAGAAGCTCTAGCTGCCATCGCGGTGTGTGACTCAGGTGATGTCGCGGCCAAGATTCAAGAACACCGTCTTTCCTATGACTTGCCATCCGTCCACGAAATGCTCACGGTATTTGTCCGAGACCACAAGGCCGAGATCACGGCAACAGAAGACAGTCGGGTGCCGAAACTCGTCCCCGCATGGCACTCCAAGTCTCTCGAGAGCCTTCGGAAACAAGGCGCCGCTGCGCCGCGCGAGCGCAAGACCGGGGAAGCGATTGAAAGTTGGCTCGGAATGCCGAAGGCTCTCCTGGCCGTGCGAGTGGGCCGATGGTTTGAAGAGGATCCGACTCGGGTACCGGGGGACCTGCGAAAACTGGTTTCGTGGCTCACGGGAAAGTCAGACCCAGGGGACGAGGTGAAGAAATGAGCGATGTCTCCCGTCTGATCGAACACGCATTCCCGCTGAAGCAGGCGTCGCTGGATTCGGTTCACGAGAAGAATGTGCGGCATGGGCATATCTCAACGCTCCACATCTGGCCTGCGAGGCGACCGCTGGCGGCGTGCCGGGCGGCGCTGATCGCGACGCTGCTACCGGACCCCGGGACGCCGGAGGCAAGAAAGAAGCTAGTTGAGAAGATCGGCGGGACGGTCGTCAAGAAGATCGAGAAGAAGAAGGTCGGCGGGAGGACGGTCGAGGTCGAGCGAGAGGAGACGGTCGGTGGCGTCCTCCACTGGGGGCGGGAGGCGAGCCCGGAGATGGAGTGGTTTCGGCAGGAGATCCGGAAGGCCTACGGCGGCAGAGCGCCGAAGGTGCTCGATCCTTTCGCAGGCGGGGGCGCCATTCCGCTAGAGGCGATGCGGCTCGGATGCGAGGCGACAGCGATTGATATAAACCCGGTCTCCTGGTTCATTCTGAAGTGCACGCTCGAGTATCCGCAGAGACTCGCAGGCCAGCATCGGCCGCTGCCCCAGTTCGCGCTCGAGTCGTCGGAGCTCATGGAGATGTTCTTCAAGGGCACCGGCAAGCTCACTAAGAAGCAGCTCGAACGAAATCTTCAGGCGGTTCAATCACGTCTCTTTCCGGCTCCCGACGTGGATCTCGCCTGGCACATAAGGGCATGGGGCTGGTGGGTCCTGCAGAAGGCGAAGGCTGACCTCGACAAGTTCTATCCGACGATTGACGGGAAGCCGACAGTCGCCTACCTGTGGGCCCGCACCGTTACCTGCAAGAACTGCAGAGCTACGATTCCGCTCCTCAAGACTCGCTGGCTTCGAAAGAAGGACCAAGATCGGGTGATGCTGACCATAAGCCCAAACGGGGAAAGGTCAGGGGTGCGTCTTGGAGTCGAGTCTGGTGTTCCGGTCGGAGACGGAAACGCAGCACAGAAACGCGAGCGCGACAAGGCCATTGCCGGGGGGACCATGTCTCGGGCGGGGGCGACCTGCCCCTGCTGCAGCGGAATCATGACGATGGAGGATCTGCGGCTCGAGGGAAAGGCGGAGCACCTCGGGGCCACGATGACCGCTGCGGTCGTCGTTACGGATAGCGGCAAGGGCTATCGGCCCGTGGGTCCAGAAGACCTTGATCTCGCCGAGCTAGCAAGTAATGAGCTAAGCACGGTCTTCTCAAAGATTCCATTTGGTTTGCCATCCGAACCCTTGCCCACCAAGGAGGCGCTGGGATTCAGAGTACCGCTCTACGGATTCAAGACTTGGAGCTCGCTCTTCACTCCGAGGCAACTGCTCGCCCTAGCGACCTTCGTTCGGGAGATTCGATCCGTGCCGGAAAAAATGGAAGAGGCCGGCTACGCCAAGGAATGGATACAGGGAGTCGTGGCCTACCTCGCGCTCGCCCTGGATCGTCTTGCCGACAGATCGAGCTCTCTTTGCCGCCCCGACCCGACGCCCACTCAGAGCGGCATTATAAATACCTTTTCTCGATTTGCTCTTCCCATGAACTGGGACTTCATCGAGACGGTTCCAATCGAGGAGTACAGCGGTGGCTTCCCTGGCGCTGTCGAGTGGGTTGCCAAGGTGGCAGAGCACACAACGGGCCTAGCCGGTCGCCCCTCTCCGAGGGTTCTCCTGGCCAGCGCCACGGTAGAGAGTGAACACGCTGTTGACTTAGTGATAACCGACCCGCCGTACTACGACGCGATCGCCTACGCCGACCTCATGGACTTCTTCTACGTCTGGCTCAAGCGCACCCTCCACGGAATGTGGTCGGATACAGACTGGGCTTTCCAGTCGTCGCTCTCTCCAAAATGGGACCGCGACCGCAACGACGGAGAGTTGATCGACGACGCGAGTCGGTTTGAAGGCGACAAGAGAAAGTCTAGGGAGATCTATGAGCAGGGGATGAGACGTGCTTTTGAGGCGTGCTGGCGGGTTTTGACTCCGACCGGCCGAATGGTCATCGTATTCGCACACAAGCAGCCTGACGCGTGGGAGACGCTCGTGGCGGCGATCATACGAGCGGGCTTCGTCGTCGATGGAAGCTGGCCCATTCAGACCGAGATGGGTAATCGGACCCGTGCTTTGTCCTCCGCTGCTCTGTCATCCTCAGTGTGGCTCGTCTGCAAGAAGCGCCCAGAGGCTGCCCGTCCCGGATGGGACAACCTCGTGCTCGAGGAGATGCGATCGAAGATCCACGACCGTCTCCGCGAGTTTTGGGATGCCGGTATCCATGGCCCCGACTTCGTCTGGGCGGCCACCGGGCCGGCGCTCGAGGCGTACAGCAAACATCCGGTCGTTCGAAAGGCGAACGAGCCCGGCAAGGTCATGGAAGTCTCCGAGTTTCTCCGGGCGGTTCGACGAATCGTCGTGGACTTTGTAGTCGGTCGAGTTCTGTCGTTGAACGGAGGCGGCCAAACGGAGACAGGGCTCGATGATGTGACAACGTACTACCTGCTGCACCGGAACGACTTCAAGCTGGAGGATGCACCGAGCGGTGCGTGCATTCTCTACGCGGTGTCATGCGGCATTTCGGACAAGGATCTGGCGGACCGATTCGACGTCCTCGTCCGGACGGGCGGTCAATCGGAAGAGCCAGACGAAGAGGACGCCGAATCCAGCATCGACGAGGGCAAGCCGGAAGCCGAGGAGGGGACTGGCAGCAAGGTCAAGCTGCGCCCCTGGCATCAGCGCAAGCGCAAGAGCATGGGCTACGACGCGGACGGAGCGCCGGCGCCGATGATCGATCAGGTGCACCGTCTCATGCATCTCTGGAAGGCCGGCGACCTGATCCGAGTGGACGAGTACGTGGACTCGCGCGCCCTACGGCGGAACGCGCTTTTCCATCAGCTCCTGCAGGCCCTGATCGAGCTTGCGCCCGCCGGGGCCGAGGAGCGGTCGCTCCTCGAGAGCATCAGCAACCATCTCGCCTCCCGCGGACCGGTGGCGAAGAAGGATCAGATGGACCTTCTCACGTGAACTCGTTCGAGGGCGGGTTCCTGGATCGCTTCCCGGTTGGGCACGACATGCTCCGACTCGTCGCACGTCTTTCCGAGTACAAGGGGAAGGAAGCACTCTTCAAGGAGCAAAGCCCTCAAGCCCTGGAAACTCTTCGTCAGACCGCGATCATCCAGAGTACGGAGTCGTCGAACCGGATCGAAGGGGTCACCGCCCCGCTGAAGCGAATCCGGGCTCTCGTCCGCGAGAAGACGACGCCGAAGAACCGGCCCGAAAGGGAGATAGCCGGCTACAGAGACGTTCTAAATACGATCCATGGGAGCCACGAGCACATCCCGTTCACGCCGGGCGTAGTTCTGCAGTTTCATCGAGATCTGTTCAAGTACACCGACGTGCCGGGAGGGACCTGGAAGGCGGCCGACAACGCGATCGAAGAGGTTCATCCGGACGGAACCCGGATCATTCGGTTCCGCCCGGTTTCGGCAGTCCTTACTCTGCACCACGTGGAGAAGCTCCACAAACTTTTCGAGTCGCGGTGGCACGAAGAGAAAATCGAGAAGCTTCTCCTGATTTCGGCGTACGCCCTCGATTTCCTTTGCGTCCATCCGTTCCGTGATGGGAACGGCCGGATGGCGCGGCTTTTGACGCTCCTGCTTCTCTATCGCGCGGGCTACGAGGTTGGGCGGTACATCAGCCTCGAAAAGGTCATCGAGGAGAGTAAGGAGACTTACTACGAGGCGTTGGGGCGTTCCTCACAGGGATGGCACGAAGGGAAGCACGACCTCCTGCCGTGGGCTGACTATCTCCTCGGGGTCCTGATCGCGGCGTATCGCAAGTTTGAAGAGCGTGTCGGCGTTCTGGCGGCAGTCCGGGGATCGAAGACAGAGATGGTCCTTCGAGCGATCGAGCAAATGAGGGGGGACTTCTCGGTGTCCGAGCTTCAGGCCAAGTGCCCGGGCGTCGGGCTGGATCTCATCAGACGTATTCTTCGGAGGGAGCGGGAGGCCGGGCGGTTGGAAAGCCCGGGCCGTGGCCCGGCGGCGCGTTGGAAGAAGGTCGGCAATACCTGATTAATTAGGTACTAGAATCTTTTAGTGAGTATTAAATAGGTACTCCAGCATATTAGCCGGAACTGTGAAACTAAAGAGCTAAGTTATTGAGTTATCGATATTTGACACCGGAGATCGCATGAGCAAGATGGCTTGGACGCCCTGGCACGAGGTCGTCACCCTAAGGGAAGACCTCAAGTCGGGTGAGCTCTCCCTCGCCATCTTCGCGGCGGACCTCTACGAAGTCGAGATGAGGAAGGCGAGGCCCGTTTACCGCGACCCGGCCGAGTTTTTCGCGCTGACATACCCGACCTCTAATCTGCTGGATCTGGCAAAGGATGTCCTCACCCGCCTTGCGGGAAAGAACGAGAAGGCAGTCCGTCAACTCCAGCTCACCTACGGGGGTGGCAAGACTCATTCGCTTATCGCACTCTTCCACCTCGTCACCGATCCGGACAATCTCCCCAAGCTCCCGGCCGTCGACGAGTTCATCCAGCACGCCGGGTTGAAACCTCCAAAGGCGCGGGTAGTGGTTCTTGCCTTCGACAAGCTCGACGTCGAGAAGGGAATGGAAGTTCGGGCGCCGGACGGAAAGACCCGATGGCTCAAGAACCCGTGGAGCGTGCTGGCGTTTCAGATCGCTGGCGCCGATGGGCTCAAGCTCCTGAATGCCGAAGGCAAGGATAGCGAGAGAGACAGCGCCCCTGCCGAGAACCTGCTCGTCGAGCTGATCGCAATGCCTCGCAAAGAGGGCCTCGCTACACTCATCTTGATCGACGAGGTTCTGATGTACGCGCGGGGAAAGGTCGGTCTCGATCCCGCCTGGCGCGGCAGGCTGGTCGACTTTTTCCAGTACCTGACGCAAGCGGCAACGAAAGTAGACTCCTGCGCGATCGTCGCCTCGCTACTTGCGACCGACCCGACCAAGAGCGACGCCCTCGGCAAGGAGCTCACGCAGGAGCTCTACGCGATTTTCCGGCGAGAGCAGGAAGAAGGCGTCCAGCCCGTTATGAAGGGCGACGTCGCCGAAGTGCTACGGCGGCGCTTCTTCACGGCCGAGTCGATCAAGGACAGGGAAGCCTTCAGACCGCATGTCGTCGCGGCTCTCAAAGGCATCAACGATCTCGACGAGCAGACACGCAAGGATGGAGAAGCGGCCAAGGAGCGGTACCTTAAGAGCTATCCCTTCCACCCGGACCTGACGGACGTCTTCTACTCGAAATGGACGAACCTCGAAGCCTTTCAGAGGACGCGCGGGATTCTCCGCACCTTCGCTCTGGCGCTGAGAGAGGCTGAACGCTGGGACGAATGCCCTCTGGTCAGCGCGAATGTCTTTTTATCGGATCCCGGGAAGGATGGCATTTCTGAGGCTGCTCGTGAGCTGACGACAGTAGCTGCGACCGAGGAGTATGAAGGTAAGAAACAGGAGTGGACCGGCATCCTCGACGGCGAGATCTCCAAGGCGCGGAAGATTCAGACGGACACCGCGGGCCTGCGTCACCGGGAGATCGAGCAGGCCGTTCTTGCGACATTCCTCCACTCACAACCGGTTGGACAAAAGGCTTTGACGCGAGAACTGATGGCCCTTCTCGGCCACACGAGACCGGACAAGATCGAGATCGAGAAGGGGCTTCGTCAGTGGACGGAGGTTTCGTGGTTTCTCGATGAGGGAGCTATCGGTGAAGCGGAGGCCGGGCCGGATGGCAAAAAGCAACTTTCGAAGGTGTGGCGCCTGGGCTCGAAGCCGAACCTTCGCCAGATGCACCACGACGCCCGCGACCGAGTCTCGCCGGACCTCGTGGATGCCAAGTTACTTGGAGAGATTCAGCGACTGAAAAGCTTGACGGCGGGCGCATCGGCCGCCGGCGCGCGGGTTCACAACCTGCCTGAGAAACCAAGGGACATCGAGGACGATGGGGAGTTCCATTACGCCGTGCTCGGGCCGAAGGCGACATCGGAGTCGGGAAAGCCCAGCGGCGAGGCAGCGAGGTTCCTCGACGAGACGACCGCGGCGGACCGGCCACGGGTTCATCGGAATGCCCTGGTCCTCGCCGTCCCCTCTAGGGACGGTCTCGAGGTCGCGAAGAACCGAATCCGGGACTATCTCGCATGGGAGGAGGTTCGGTCGCAGCTCAAGGGCCAGGAGCTCGATGTGATCCGCGAGGGCACGCTGGCTGCCTACGTCGACGAGGCGCGGAAAAAGGTCCCCGAGGCGATGCAACAAGCGTATTCGATCGTCGCTACCGTTTCAGACAAGAACGAGATTCAGGCGTTCAAAGTCGCGGTCACGGGAGACCCTCTCTTCCTGCTGATCAAGAACGACCCTCGGTCTCGAATTCAAGACACGGCCGTCAGCGCCGAGGCCCTGCTTCCAGATGGCCCCTACAATCTCTGGCGGGCTGGCGAGAAATCGCGCAGGGTCAAAGATCTCGTCGGCGCGTTCGCGCAGTTTCCGCACCTGCCAAAGATGCTCAACCGTAAGGCGATTCAGGACACGCTCGTGGGCGGGTGCGTCGACGGAACTCTCGTGCTCCAGCTCGTCCGCCCTGATCGAACAACGCGGACGTTCTGGCACGAAGCACCAGACGATGTCGCTCTCAAGGACCCGAGCCTGGAGGTGGTCCTGCCCGAAGGCGCCGTCCTTTCGGAGCTATCACCTTCGCTTCTCAAGCCCGGCGTTCTTCCCGGACTATGGGAGAAAAACGAGCTGAGCGTCAAAGAACTTCGCGCCTACTTCTTCGGTGGTCGGGTCGTGACAGTTAGGAAAGAAAGCTACGAAGAGCCGGTCCACATCCCGAGAGCAGACCTCGC
>JBBQNC010000005.1:0-37554 GCA_038329555.1 Thermoanaerobaculia bacterium | reverse complement strand
GCGAAGGGATCGGGCGCGCGGGAGAGGAAGGCGAGGATGCGATCGAGGGAATCGCGCTCGCGCGGATCGCCGGGCAGTTGGAGGCGGAGCAGGTCGGCGAGAGCCCGCGAGCGGGCGAGCGGCGGTAGGAGGGAGGGCGGGATGTCTGGGTTCCTTCTTGGGGTAGCTGGAAGACAGTATCTTCGCCGCTCCCTTGCCGCGCCCGGAAACCTCCTCTCCCCCGAGCGCGGGGAGAGGGTTGGGGTGAGGGGGACACCGCCGACGATCTAGAGGAAGCGCGGCTCGACCCCCGCCCCCCTCACCCCGCCCTCTCCCCCCGCTGTCGCGGGTGGAGAGGAGAAGGCAGGGGCATTCGCCTCACTGCCTCTCGACGAGCGCATTCCCAGTTGACCCGATTGACCCGATTGACCCGATGGCCCGACGACCCGACGACCCGACGACCCGATCGCCGCCGATCACCCGATTCCCTGATCTCCCCTGCGGCTTGCCCCCCTCACCCGTCCTCTCCCCCGCTGTCGCGGGTGGAGAGGAGAAGGGCGCGCCGGCTCGCCTCCTGCCGTGGCGAAAGCAACAGTCGGACCGGAGCGGAGCCGGGAGTTAATCAGCGGAAGTCGTGACTCGGCACCGTCTCCGCCTCGCGGAGCGTCCGGAACTTCTCCGCGCGGACGGAGAGCGTTCCATCGTTCTGCAGTCTTCCCTCGACGATCAGCGTTCCCGATCCGACGATGATGGCGCGCTGCTCGCGGAAGAGGTCCGGGCGGACGATCGCCTGACACATTCCCGTCTCGTCCTCCAGGGTGAGGAACACGAAACCCTTGGCGGTTCCGGGACGCTGCCGCACGATCACGGCGCCCGCCGTCGTGACGTATTTCCCGTCCGGGAGCGCCTTGAGCTCCGCGGCGGAGAGGATCCCCTGCGCGCGCAGGCGGGGACGCCAGTGCTCGACGAGATGCAGCCCGGTCGTCATCTGCGTCGTCCGGTAGTCCGCGGCCGTCTCCTCCTCGGGCGACATCTCCGGCAGCGGCGACGGGTCGTCCGCCGGCAGCCTCTCGAAGAGGGCGCCCGCCGGGCGGGCCACTTTCGCGACCTGCCAGAGCGCCGCGCGGCGCGTCCGGCCGAATCCCGCGAGAGCTCCGGCGTGCGCGAGCCGCTCGAGCTCGTCCGCGCGCAGCGCGCACCGGCGGGCGAGATCCTCGACGCCCTCGAAGGGGGCCGCCGCCTGCTCCGCCTCGATGCGCCGCCCGGTCGCCTCGCGCAACCCCTGAACGAAGCGAAGCCCGATTCGGACGCCTCCCGTTTCCCATCGGCAGCCCCAGCCCGAGCGCGCGACGTCGATCGGAAAGGCCGGCGTTCCATGCCGCTGCGCGTCCTTCACGAGCGTCGCCGGGTGGTAGAAGCCCATCGGCCAGGCGTTCAGGAGCGAGGCGTAGAAGGCCGCGGGATGCCGGGCCTTGAGATACGCGCTCGCGTAGGCGATCAGGGCGAAGCTCGCCGCGTGCGACTCGGGAAATCCGTAGAGCGCGAACGACGTGATCGACTTCACGATCTGCTCCTGCGCCGGCCCGCCGATCCCGCGCTCCGTCATGCCGGCGCGAAGCCGCGCCTCGATCGCCCCCATCTTCTCCATCGAGCGCTTGAAGCCCATGGCGCGGCGGAGCTCCTCCGCCTCGCCCCCCGTGAAGCCGGCGGCGACCATGGCGATGCGCAGGAGCTGCTCCTGGAAGAGAGGGATGCCCAGCGTGCGCTTCAGGATCGGCTCGAGGCACGGGTGCGGATACTCGACGGGAGCCTTGCCCTGCCGCCGGTCGAAGAAGGGATGCACCATGCCACCGACGATCGGTCCCGGCCGGATGATCGCGACCTGGACGACGAGGTCGTAGAACTTCCGCGGAGCATGGCGCGGCAGCGACGCCATCTGCGCGCGGCTCTCCACCTGGAAGACGCCGACGGTGTCGGCCTCGTTCATCATCCGATAGACCTCCGGGTCGTCGGCGGGAAGGTGCGCGAGGTCGACCTCCACCTTCTCGTGCGTGCGAATCATGGGGATCGCCTCTTCGAGCGCCGCGAGCATGCCGAGGCCGAGCAGATCCACCTTGACGATCCCGAGGTCCGCGCAGTCATCCTTGTCCCACTGCACGACGACGCGCCCGGGCATGGACGCGGGCTCGAGCGGCACCACTTCGTCGAGGCGCCCCGCGGCGACGACCATCCCGCCCGAATGCTGGCCCAGGTGGCGAGGCAGGTTCTGGATCTGCAGGAAGAGGCGCAGGAAGTGGCGCGTCCGGACGTCCTCGGGATCGAGGCCCGCAGCTGCGATCTCCCCCGACAGCTCCTCGAGCGGGCTCCGGATCTCGCCGAAGCTCCACGAAGAGAGCTGCTTCGAGAGGCGGTCCACCTGCGCGGCGGAGTACCCGAGCGCCTTCCCGACCTCGCGGGCGGCGGACCGGTCGCGGTAGGTGATGACGTTCGCCGTCATCCCGGCGCCGTGCGGTCCGTACTTCTCGTAGACGTGCTGGATGACGCGCTCGCGCTGATCGCCCGAGGGAAGGTCGAGGTCGATGTCGGGCCACTCGCCGCGCTCCTCGGAGAGGAACCGCTCGAAGAGAAGCTCCATCTTCACGGGGTCGACCGCGGTGATCGAAAGGGCGTAGCAGACGGCGCTGTTGGCCGCGGAGCCGCGCCCCTGGACGAGGATCTTCTCGCGCAGACAGAACTGGACGACGTCCCAGACGATCAGGAAGTATCCGGCGAGATCGAGCTTCTCGATCATCGCGAGCTCCTTCTCGATTTGCGCCTGCGCCCGGGCCGTCAGAGGCCGGAATCGGGCGCGCGCGCCGTTCCACGTCATCTGCCGGAGGAACGAGTGCGGCGTCTCGCCCGGCGGAAGCGGGTACTCCGGAAAGCGGTATCCGAGGTCGGCGAGGGTGAAGTCGAGCGTTCCCGCGAGCTCCCACGCGTGGTCGAGCGCTTCCGGCAGATCCGGGAAGAGACCCGCCATCGCGCGGGCGTCCCGCAGGAAGCGGCCCCGCTGCGCGGCGAGCAGGCGCCCCGCTGCGTCCAGATGGGTGTGATGCCGGATGCAGGTGAAGACGTCGTGGAGATCCTTGTCGCGGGGGCGTGCGTATCGGACGCCGTTCGTGGCGAGCAGCGGCAATCGCAGGCGGCGGGCGAGATCGACGAGCGCCCGGTTGCGGTGCTCCTCCTCGCGGAGCCCGTGCCGCTGGAGCTCGACGTGCAGCCGGCCCCGGAAGAGGGAGCTCCAGCGGCCGAGCTCGGCCTGCGCCGCATCCGCTCCCTCCGCGGCGAGAGCCCGCGCGACCGGCCCCTCGTCGCCGCCGGAGAGGACGTGGAGTCCCGCGGCGTGCTCCGCGACCTGCCCGCGGGTGACGAACGCCTCTCCCTTGTTTTTTCCGAGCGCCGCCGCGGTCAGCAGCCGGCAGAGATTCCGATATCCCGTCCGGCTTTCGACGAGCAGCGTCAGCCGCGCCGGCTCCGCGCTCGCGGCCCCGCTGCTCCCCCTCTTCTTCTTCTTCGAGTCCGGCTTCGCCGCGGGCCGGGGGTACGGGTAGTCGAGCGCGACCTCCGCGCCCACGAGGGCGCGGACGCCGGCCCCCTGCGCCGCCTTGTAGAAGCGCGGCGCGCCGTAGACGCCGTTCGCGTCGACGAGCGCGACGGCGGGAAGGCCGAGCCGCCCCGCCTGCTCGACGAGATCCTCGGGAAGCGACGCGCCGTCCAGAAACGAGAAGGAGGAGGCCGCTCTCAGCTCGGCGTAGGGGCGGGGCGCGAGACGCGCCGCGGCGGGCTTCCACTCCCGCTGGCGCAGCCTCTCCTTGCGCGCTCCCGCCGCGACGATCTGCCCGACGAGTGGGCCGCCGAGGTCGCGGGAGGGAGGCCCGGTCTTCGGCGCATCGGACGGCCGGCCTCGTTTTTCCACCCCGGGACCATAGGCGGTAAAAGGGCGTAAGTCAACCGCCGCCCAGATCGGGGAGCCCGCTGTTTTTCCCCCTCTCCCCCGAGTCCGGGGGGGAGGGGAAGAAGCGCTAGAGCTTCTTCCGCCGCACCGCTTCGATGTAGTCCGTGTACGCCGGCTCGTGCCCCGCCGCTCGCAGCTCCGCGGCGATCTGGCCCCGGTGGTAGCCGCCGTGGAGGACGACGTGCGTGAGGATCTCCGACACGGCGTTCTCCCACTTCTGCCCCTTGGAGTTCGTGTACGCGACGCGCGCCTCGGCGGGCGCCGGCGACGCGAGAGAAGCCGCCCAGCGCCCCCGCATCTCCCCGATTCCCGCCGCGCACTCGTCGAGCGTCAGATCCGGCCAGACCGCCGGCGGCTTCTCGACGCCTTCGATCCGCGAGAGCCACAGCCTCTCGGTCCCGACGAGATGGCCGAGGAGCCGCCGCGCACGGTCGGGCGGATTCCCCCCGCCCGCCGCCCGAAGCGACGCGAGCGCTTCCCGGTTGCCCCAGTCGTTCCAGGCGAAGAGGCGGGGAAGGTCATCCATCAGCGCTTCCCGGAGGGCGGCGCCGGCTCCGCCAGATGCTCCTGCATCCCGACGGCGTACGCCTCCCGGACCCAGCCGGCGAACTCGGCGTCGAGCTCGTCCAGGCGCTCGAGGCAGAAATGGTGGACGTGATTTCGGGGAGAGATCGTGTCGATGCGCTGGAAGCGCGGGTTCGCGACGCGGCGGGCGAAGACGAAGTGCCCGATCAGGTGCATCTGCCGGGGCGCGACCGCCATGAACGACATGCGGGTCTGGAAGGCGATCCGGGTCTTTTCCGGGAGGACGGTGACGGGGCCGGAGCGCTTCACGAGCGCGAGGAGCGCGCGGTAGAGCTCGAGCACCGCGGGATCGCGTCCGGCGAAATGCGCCGCGAGATCGGCCGGGGGGCCGCAGGAGTGCGACTGGTTTCGATTCGCGAACCGGCGCTCGCACCGCGGACACCGCCAGAGCGGCTTTCCATCCGGGAGAGGGCTCATGCTCCGCTCGGGTCGTCGCGCCGCCCGCCGGACGGCCGATTCGCGGCCGCCTCTTCGAGCCGGGCGAGCAGATCGTGGTGCCCCTTTTCGATCGCCAGATCGCGAGCGGTCCGGCCGTCGTCGGCGGGCAGATCGAGGCGCGCCCCCGCCAGAACGAGCCGGTAGGCGGCTTCCTGGTCGCCCTCACCGGCGGCCTCGTGAAGCGGCCGGTACCCGGCCTGCTGCACCGCATTCGGGTCCGCGCCCGCTTCGAGGAGCGCCTGCACGATCTCGGCGTCGTGCGCCGCAGCGGCCGAATGAAGGGCCTGGACGCGCATGCCGTTGCGGGCCACGGCATGGACGTTCGCGCCCGCTTCGAGAAGTAGCCGCACCGCCTCCCGGCGACCGAAAAACGCCGCGAGCGCGAGTGGGAAGAAGCCGTCCTCCGCGAAAGCGTCCGCGCGGGCGGGGTCTTCGCGAAGGAGCTCCGCGAGCCGGGCCGTGACTCCGAGCGCGGCGGCTTCGAAGACGTCGAGCCTCGCCCCGCGGCGGACGAGCGCGTCGGCGACGTCGGGATGGCGGTAGTACAGGGACAACAGAATGGGCGAGGGGGAGCCGGGCTGGCGCGCCGCGAGCCGAGAGGGGTCCTCCTCGAGGATGCGCTCGACCGCGTCGACCCGTCCCGCCTTGATCGCCCCTGAAAGCGCGTCCGCGTCCGAATCGGCCGACGTCACGGCCGGAGACTCGACTCGACGCTCTCGAGCTTCCAGTTGGTCCGGATCGTCGTCGCGTCGCAATAAGTCTTGATGCATCGCACGTCGTTCAAACAGCGGAGCATTCCGGTGCAGACTTTCGCCGGGGAAGCCCCCCTGGCGAGAGGCTGTGTCTGGCGGCACAAGCCGGAGTAGCCCGGGTTGCTGAACGAGCAGGTGACGGTCGCGCTCTTCGAGGTCCGGGCTTCCGCGGCGGGATCCCGGGGCGTGTTCCGCGCGAACGCGATGACCACGATCAACAGCAGGAGCGGGAGCAGCACGCGAGCAGCGCGCCGCGACGGCGGGGAAGAGGAAGAGGAGGACGAGGACGAGGAAGGCGGCACGGAAGTCATGATCCGTCTCCTGGCTCCGGGGCGTCCCACGGCGCTCTGTCGCCGTCGCGGTCGCCTGCGCCGGCGCCCCCGAAACGCGCCGCCCCGGACGTCCGACGATATCCCAGGCTCACCGAGCTACCTCGCCCCGGAACGCCTCTCCGGCCGCCTCGTCCAGGATCCGCTCGATCGGGTCGAGCCAGTCCCGATGCTCCGGCTTCATCAGGACGGACCGCAGACAGGTGGCCGTCCCGCGGTCGCGCTCGAATGCCGAGCCATCGGGATCGGTGAACCGCACGGGAAGCTCCGCGAGGGCCAGGTGGAGCCCGCGGCGGGCGGCCTCCTCGAAGATCCGGCGCGAAATCTCAGAGGACGTGCTGGCCCGAGGGGCGCGCGGCAACCACACCACGATGTCGAGCTCGGGGATGAGCGCGGCGGCGAACCGGCCGTCCGCGGCGACCCGGGCGTGGAGACCCAGCGCCGCCTCGCGCCCCTTCTCGAGCATGCCGGCGAATTCGCCCCCGGACACCAGGGGCAGGAGCCTCTGCGTCGCCCAGAGCCCGACGGCCGCCGCGCCCGCCCGCGAGCATTCGAGGCTGATCTCGCCCAGGTGAAGCTCGTTCGAGCTGAAGTACGTATAGGGCGAGTCGTGCTTGTAGAAGCGACCGATCGACGCGTCGCGGAAGAGCACGCAGCCGCAGCCGTAGGGCTGAAGACCGTGCTTGTGAGGATCGATGACGATCGAGTCGACCTCCCCCAGCCGATCGAACGCGCGCCGCGTCTCCGGGGCGAGATTCCCGGCGAGTCCGAAGTAGCCGCCGTAGGCGGCGTCCGCATGGAGGCGGAAATCGTAACGCTCGCGCAGCGTGAGGATCTCCGGGAGAGGATCGACTGATCCGGTGGCCGTGGTCCCCATCGTCGCGACGACCGTCCCGACGCCGCCGCGGGCGAGCCGGGTCTCCAGCGCCTCGGCGTCCATGCGGCCGCGGTCGTCGCAGCGAATCGTCTCGAAAGGCAGGCCGAGCACCCCGCCGATCCGGCTGTGCGTGTAGTGGGCCTGCTCGGAAGCGACGACGAGCGCGCCAGGACGGAGCCGTCCCGCGACCCAGAGCGCCTCGAGATTCGCCATGGTGCCGCCGCCCGTCAGGTGGCCGAGAGGCGCGGGCGCCGTCCAGCCGAACATCGCCGCGATCTCCGCGACCGCCTCCTTCTCCATCGCGGAGCTCGCGCGGCCTCCGTCCAGGGCGTGGTTGTTCGGGTTGATCCACAGGGCGAGCGCATACGCGAGACGCGCGACGGGGTGAGGCGGCTTCAACATCTGACCCGCGTAGAGCGGGTGGAAGTACGGGTAGTTATCCGTCAGCCGATCTGCCGTCTCGAGCAGCACCCGCTCGAGTGCCGACGGATCGGTCGGATCCGGTCGACCGGCGCCGAGTGCGGGAAGGCTCGCGAACCCGGCATCGAGGCGCTCCAGCGCGGCGCGCAGGGCGCCCAGGGATTCCGTATCGAGCATCCGCCCGCGGCCGCTACTCGAACTCGAGCCGGGGCGGAGACTGCTCCACGCCGACGCGCCCGGCAGAGATGTCCGCCTTCATGTAGTTCTCCCCTTTCACGGGAGACCCCGCCATCCGGCGGAGCATCGCGAGCTGGCCGATGTGGGCGAGCGCGTCGGCGACCGGACCCTGGAAGAGCTTCTCCGCGGAAAAGCCGAGCGGCTCGTCCGACGCGAGCTGCGCGTCGAACCGCGCGAGCGTCTCGAAGAACCGTGCGACACCGGCGTCCCACTCCCCAGCGGGGGTGTCGTGCCAGGTTTGTTTCCCTTTCGCGAGCGAGAGGGCCCAATCGAACAGGTCCCCGATGTGCTCGACGATCTCTCCCGGTGTGCGGGTGCCCTCGCGGACTCGATAACCGGCGAACTCGAGCGGAGCGCCCCTGAGCGCCTTACCGCCACGGTAGGCGATCGTCGCCAGGGTGTGACGAAGAAGCTGGCGGGCCGCGTCCCCGGCGGATTCCATCGGAAGCCTCCTTCGCTCGCGTTCCGCCCCGTTCGGCGCCGGGCGGCGTCCGCGCTCGGGATCGAGGTCTCTACGTGCTCGACCCGGCGCCGCGGATCTTCTCCCGGAGATACCACGACATGTGATCCCCATACTTTTTCTGAAGATCGGCGCGGCGCCAGTCCTGACCCGTGACGACGCCGCGGCAGCGCGGCGCGCCGCACCGACACACCATCTCGTACGCGTCGTCGTCGGTCATCGCCCAATCGTGCGTGAGCTCCTCGCCGACCGCGACGTCCCGAAGGGCGACGAAGACGATCTGGCCCTGCACGCCGACGTTCGGCTCGCACGAATGGTTGCTGAAGATCATCGCGCCCTCTCGATCTTCCGTCCGCACCGGCCCGATGAAGAGCGCCTCGCCGATCTGGATCTCCGCCGGGCCGAGCTCATTCCCGAGCACGTCGAGCTCTCGCCGCCCGAAGATGGCGCCGCCCTTGATCGCGACGACCTCGCCCTTCGAGATCGGCTGGGCCGCGAACAGCCCGCGGCCTTCGATGGGGCTGGCGCGCACTGCCGTCTTCGGAGACAGCCAGGACAGCCGGGTCGCCTCGGGAGGGCCGCTCACGTCGCGTACTGCGCCAGACCGTTGCCGAAGGACCAGTTCTCCTTGGCGACCTCGACCAGGTTCACGAAGACGTCCTCGGAGCGTACGCGCGCGCTGGCGGCGAGATTCGCCGCGATGGCGGCGAAGAGCGCCCGCTTCTGGTCGACCGTGCGGCCAGCCGAGAGCGTAATCTGCACGAACACGACCCCGGGGCTTCTCCAGATCGCCAGGTACTCCGGGTCGTAGAGAAACCGGCCGGGCGGATGCTCGCGGATGACCTGGAACCGGTCGAGCTCCGGAACCGAGATCGTCTCGACGAGCGCGCGGTGGACCCCGTCGGAGATGGCGGACAGCTCGGCCTCCGTGCGGCCTTCGAGCATGTCGATCCGAACGAGCGGCATGGAGACCTCCTCTCGGCGTGGGGTTCAGGGAACGAGGGCGGCGATCATCGTGGGATGGTCGATGTAGGCCTCGAACCGGCCAATTCTTGCGTCGCGGATGGTCCAGACGTGAACGACGGGCACGTCGAACGGCTTTCCGGAGACCCGCGACGTTCCCACCGTTCGTCCGACGCAGACGACGTGGTCGCCCGAGTCGATGAAGTACGCGGGCTCCGGCCGCGAGTCGATCGCCTGCGTGAGCAATGCAAAGAACCTCTGAATCTCTCCGGGGCCCCGGTATCGGCCGCCCCAGGGCAGATCCGTCGATTGCGAGATTTCGGCCTCCGGCGCGAGCATCCCGAAGATGGCGGGGATGTCCTTGCGGGCCATTGCCTCGTAGGCGCGACGGATCAGGTCGACGTTGGAACCGGGCATCTCCGACATCTCACCCTCCCGGACGGACGGAAGATGGACGATACCGGCTTTCCGCCGCCCTGCAAAAGGGCAGCCGGCCCCCGTTCATCGCTGCTGCCGGCGGGCCGCCGCCCTACTTGATGAAGTACCCCGACACCTTCCAGGCCCCGTCGCTCTGCCGCATCGTCACGATCGTCTCGGCGGCGGTTCCCTGGCGCTTTTCGAACCTCGTGTCGAACTGGACCACTACGTATTCCCCGACGGGTGCGCCGGCCAGCGAACGCGTGTAGTCGGACTTCCGGAGCGCCCGGCCTCGAACCTCGCCGAGCGGCGAACGAATGATCCGGATGCCATTCTCCCAGGCCGCCTTCGGAACGATCGACTGCGTGTAGGACGCCGCGTCCTCCCACGTTTCGGCGTACAGGCCCGCGTCGACGGGCACGAGGAACGATCGCGCCGCCGAGCGAGCCCTCGCGGCGTCGTCCTTCCTCGGAGGCTTCTCCCCCGACGCGGCGCCCAGAAGGAACAGAAGGAGGACGGCAAGCGACGCGAGCCCCTTCGGCGGAATCCCCGGCGCGCGCAGAGACGTCACGTCCTCATTCCTCCTCGTCATCCTCTTCATCCTCGACGGCCCTCGGCCCGAGGGGAAGCTCCGTCAGGAGAGCGCGCGCCTCCGCCTCGCAGTCGAGGGGAACCTGGAACCGCACGGGCCCGGTCACGACATTGAACCCCGTGCCGACGGTTCCCCAGCCGAAGAGGTTCTGGAGCGACTGGTTGCGGGCCGCGTACGGGATTCCCGCCGCGTCGAGGATCGACCGGGCGATCGCCACCAGGCTCTCGCTTCCCGTCTCGAGCACGGTCACGAGCTCTCCGGACGAGGGCGGAGCGTGGAAGCGCGGCTCGAGCGTCTCGACGAGCGCCACGGAGCAGTCGGCGCAGCGTTCGAACCCGGGCCGGTATTCGTCTCCGCAGACCGGGCAGAACATGGCGGGAGGGAGCTTGCCACGGATTGACCTCGCCGGTCACTTCTCGAGAGCGGCGCGAAGCTCGCCCAGGATCCGCGGAGACGGCGGCGGCGCTGAAGGGGGCAGGACCAGCAGGACGAAGTTGTCCGCGAGGATTTCCTCCGGATGGATGACGTAATCGGTATTGCGCCCGACCTGCTCCCGGTAGTCCGCCACGCTCGCGGGATCGATCAGACGCGGTTTGCCGCCGGAGTCGAGAGCCGGCCGAAAAAGGCCGTCGCGCTCTTCCAGCACGAGCAGGCGGAAGACCATGCTCTCGAAAAACTCGCCGCCCTGCTTCGCGTCGTACCGCTCGCTGCGCGAGAAGAGCAGAGGCGTCACGGCCACGGTCTCCGTCCCGGACCGCACCCGAATGAAGGCGTCGAGGACCGGGGCGTCCGGGTTCGTGATCCGTCGTGCGGAGAGGGCCTCCGGATACGGGATCTGCGGGCACGTCCGAAACCCGACGATCCGATAGAGCGCCTGTCGCTTCGCGGGGTTGTGGCGGCTGAAGATGTGAAAGAGCTCGTGAAAGAGCACGGACTCGAGCTGCTTCGGGTCGCTCGCGACGACCTTCGCGGGCAGCACGACCGCGGCGCCGCGGCAGTAGGCGGCCATTCCCTCCTCGAGGCCCGTCGTCTTGATCAGGAAGACCGCCGGCGGCATGGAAAGCTGCAGGCCCGCAGTCTTCTCGCGGAAGGCGCGGAGCATCGGGCGCAACGCCGCTTTCTCCGCCTGCGTCCAGTCGCGGGGCTGCCGGGCGGCGAATTCGAGGTACTCGGCCTCGCCGACCTCGCGGTCGGTCTTCAACCTCGCGGAGCGATCGAACGGTCCCATCGCCCGCACGAAAACGTCCCGCTCCGTCAGGAGGCGGGCGCCGGTCTTCGCCGAAGCGAGTTCGACGGTCGTGCCCGGTCGAAGCTCGACCCGATCGGGGTCGGGCGCCACGGCGGCGGCCGCAGCTGCGATGACGGCGACGACGGCGACGACGGCGACGACGGCGACGAGCGGGAGCCACGGCGCGGTCATTCGGGCTCTTCGCCTTCGCCTGTCTCCTCGTCGGCCTCCTCTGCCGCGGCGCCGAGCCAGGCCCGCATTCGCGAGGCCCACTCCGGATGGCCGACCGCGATCGCCACCGCCGCCCGGCATTCGGCGTCCCAGGCGGGGGCCGGAAGCGCGTCGCGGAACAGGAAGTCGAGGGCCTCGTCGAGCCTCTCGCCGGCGTGGACCGTGGCGGCGATCGCCCGGTCGGGGGAATCGAACGCCCCCACGCCGGCGGCCGCTTCCTCGACGGCTTCCGCGAGCTCACCGCATCCGGCGCCCCACGACGAGACGATCACCGCGCCTCGCGAGATCAGCACGCGGGCAAACGCGAGAAGAGTCTCGCGGCGGACACCCTCGACGTCGCATGCGACGACGCACGCGAAGCGGGAGGCGGGAAGCTCCACCGCCGAGAGCGACGCGAGGCTCGGAAGACCGAGCACGAAGAGCTCGCGCCCGAAGCAGTCGGCCGCCCCAACGCGCTCGAGGGACGTTCCGGCGGGGCCGAAGTCGAAAGACGGCGGGCCGCTCATTCGAGGTCCTGCCCGACCATCCCGGATTCCATCCTGGAGGGATCTGCGAGAACTGCGCCGGCCGTTTTCATGAAAACCCCCAACCACGAGCGGGGACCAAAATCCGAAAGCTTCGAGCAAAAGGCTTTGGCAGAATCGCGACTGCAACAGGGCGCTTCGGAGCGGTCGAGGCCACAGCCCGACCCGCGGGTGGTGGCCCCGTGGGTCTGGAAAAGCGGAAAGCATCCCGAAGTGCTCCGGTCGCATCGCGAATAGTCTCCGCGCGATTCCGCGCGGAGGAGGTTCGCCACGCGGGAGCCCGACGGCCACGCCGCGGCTAAAGGGCGACGGTTAGAGGAACGCATCGAGGCTGCGCACGACTCCCCGGACCTCGGCCACGCGGCGGATCGCGAGGAGCGTTCCCTTGAGGTACGGCTCGGCGCTCGACCCGCCTTCGTAGCGGATCGAGAGGCGCTCGCTCTCCGCTCCGAGAAGGACCTCGACTCCGATCGTGTATCCCGGCAGGCGGATGGAATGCACGCGCGTGCCGCTCACGACGGCGCCGCGCGTCTCCGGGACCCCGATCGTCTGGTCGACCGCCACGGCGAGCCGGGACGGACCGGCCTGAGACAGGTGCCAGGCGACCTCTCGCGCCGTGCCGCTCGGCGCGTCGGTCTTCGAATCGTGAGCGTAGTCGACCACTTCCCAGGCCGTCAGATGCTTCGCCGCCTCGACGGCGAAGCGGCGAAGCAGCGTCGCCGAAATCGCGAAATTTCCCACGGCGACGACGCCCACGCCGCGACGGCGCGCCACGGCGTCGATCTCCGCGTAGTCGGCGTCGCCCATCCCGGAGCTGCCGACCACGACGTGCCGGCCCGCCTCGACCGCGGCGAGCACATGGCCCTTCACGACCTCCGCGCCGGCATAGTCGACCAGGACGTCGAACGGAATCCGGAGCGCCGCCTCGACCGAGCCCAGGACGGGAACGCCGCCGGCGAGCTTCTCGCCCGCGCTCTTTCGCGCGACCGCGGCCACCAGCTCGAGGTCTCCGCTCTCCCGGATGGCCTCCGCCAGCGGCGCTCCCACCCAGCCGGTCGCGCCGGCCAGACACACGCGAATCATCGCGGGATCATAACGGCGCGGGACCGCGTCCGGGTGGCCCGATCCCTGCAATCGCGGGGGCATGTCGGTCTCCGCTCCGACGGCCGTCCGAAGAAAGCCCGCGACGCGCGCGTTGTCCCGGTCCGCTGCGCGCTGCCGGCGCAAGTTCCTTCGCTTCTTCCCTGGAGGCTTCCGGGACGAGCCCTATCTCGAATGGGAGCGCAACTACAAGGCGGAAGCGCACGCGAAGTGGGAAGAGACGCTCGGCGCGGAGAGATACCGCTCGCTTCTCGTGGCGCGGCGGTTCGAGGAGATCGCGTCTCTCGCGGTGCGGATCGAGTCGCGCACGAACCTCCTCTTCTCGTTCGAGAAGATGGCGGTCCGCGACGCCGTGAAAGAGCCCGCCGGCGCGCGGCTCTTCGCGGAAGGGCTCTACGACTTCCTCCACGGCGGCGGCAGCGATCAGAACCGGTTCGAGCGCTGGTGCGAAACGGTGGGCACCTTGCCGCGCCGGCAGACGCGCGTCCTGACCTGGCCCGTGGTCACGGTCTTCGGATTCCTCGCTCTTCCCGACCGGCACATCTTCCTGAAGCCGACGGTGACCCGCGTCGCCGCGGAGAACAACGGCTTCGACTTCGAATACCGCTCGCGGCCCGGGTGGGAGACCTATGCGAGCCTCCTGAGGTTCGCGGACGTGATCCGGCGCGACCAGAGCGACCTGCGGCCCCGCGATCTGATCGACATCCAGTCTTTCATCTGGGTCCAGGGCTCGGCCGAGTACGACTAGGCTTACGTCGCCGACCTGGCCGGCTTCGGACTAGCCTCCCGGTAGGCCGCGGCCACGGCGGGCCCCGCCACGTAGTTCGCAAAGACGGAGCTCCGCAGCTTCGACTCCCCCGCAAACTTCATTCGGAACTCTTCGAGCTGGACGCTCTCCTGCGCCTTCTCGAGCGTCTCCCCCCGCGCGACGGCCGCCCCCGTCTGCTGCGTCACCGAGATGAAGAGCTCCTCCATCAGGCGGAGATAAGCGTCGTCCCGCATCACCGGCCTGTGCCCCGGCACGATGAGCGCCGCCTTCAGTCCGCGAAGCTTGCCGAGTGTCGCGCTCCACTCCGAGACGTGGGACTGATCGCTGCCGACGAGCGGGATCGGCCAGACGACCAGGTCGCCCGTCACGAGAATCCCCTCCTCCGGAAGATGGACGACGATGTCTCCGGCCGTGTGCCCCCGGCCGAGGTGACGGATGTCGATCGTCCGGCGGCCCCGATGAAGCGTCAGACGCTCGTCGAGCGTGATGGTCGGCAGGACGATGCGAAAGCCGGGCATTTCGGCGAGGTAGCGGTCCACGAGCTGCAGGTCGCTTCGAAACGCCGCGCGATCCTCGTCGTTCAGCTCGCGGCCGGAGCCCGTTCTGTTCTTCGCCAGCATGTCCCGGAGCATCGCACCGAACTGCGTCGCGCTCTCCTTCATCGTGCTGCGCGCCGCGACGCCCCGAGTCGGCAGGTATTCGAGGGTGGCGGCGTGCGCGATGAACTCCACGCTCGGGAACGCGTCCCGGTAAATCTGGTTGCCGAGGATGTGGTCGTCGTGCCAGTGGGTATTGACCACGTACTTGACCGGCTTCGACGTCAGCTTCCGCAGGGCGGCGAGAACTCCGCGCGAGGACGCCGGAGTGTCGTTGGCGTCCACGACCACGACGTCGTCGTCATTGACGATGAACACGACGTTCGCGTCGACCGCGAACCCGGGAGTCTCCGTCCGGATCGCGGCGTAGACGCCGTCCGCGAGCTTCTGCACCTGGAAGTTGCCGGGCGCGGTCCCGGCGTCCCGGGTCTGCGCCGCCGCGCGGAAGCCGGATGAGAGGCCGACGAAGAGAACCAGAAGAGCGCTGAAGAAGGGTCGCCGGCGAGCGCGCATGGAGCCTCCTCGAGTTCTCGTTTCGGTTTCCGTCCGGTGCTACGTCGGCGGCGCCACGGATGTTTCATTGTCACCGCGTCCGCTTGCGGCCCGGACCGTCGCACTGCGACCGGGCGACACGGAGTCGGAAAGGCTCCAGGCGCGGATCGAACGTCACCTTTCCCCTCTCTCACAAGGAGAATCCCCTCTCCCCCGCAGCCGGGGGAGAGGAGGTATCAGGAGCAGTTCGCTCACAGCGAATCGCCGTACCGACGTCAGAGACTCAGCGAGCCGGCGCCTGTCCGGGTCGCCCGCGTCGAAGTTCACCCTCCGACATCGGTTTGCCGGCCTCCGAGATCTTCGCCGCGAGGAAAGGGGCCGCCGTCAGGGTTGCGGACGAACGGGCTCCTCCGGGGGACGGATGAACGAGAACATCGCGGCGTCGTGGGGTGCGCCGTGCAGCATCAGCCGGCTCCGCAGGATTCCCTCTGGCAGCGCGCCCGCCTTCTCCGCGGCCCGCAGGCTCGCCGCGTTACCGGTCGCCACCACGACTTCCAGCCGGTTCAGCTTCGTATTCGTGAAGGCCCAGCGGACGAGCCGCGGGATCGCTGCGGTCGCGACACCGCGCCCCGCCGCGCTCCGCCGCACCCAGTAGCCGAGGTTCGCGCGCCGGTGGACCCCGTCGAGCGCGTTCAATCCGCAACCCCCGAGAAATCTCCCCTCGGAGGAGAAGATCGCGAACTGGTATTCGCTTTGATTCCGGAACGCGACGATCTGCCGCTCCACCCAGATCCGCGCCTCTTCGTAGGCGTAACCGGGATGGCACCACTCGAGCCAGGGATGGACCGTCTCGACCGATTCGAGCGCCGCCTCATGAAGTAGCGGAGCGTCGCCCGACTCGAACGGGCGGATCCGGACTTCGTTGCGGGAGTCGTCGCGAGTGGATCCCATGGCGCCTTCGGAGGTGGCCAAAGATACCTCGCGCACCCGGACCCGGCGGATGCTGACCGCAAAAGCGCGGCGAGGCGCGCTTCCGCGTCCGCGTGCAATGCGGGAGGCGCGCCGTAGAAGGTCCCGCCCGTCCGGCCCTGGCGGTCGAAGAGGAAGAGCGTCGGGACCGCGCTCAGGTCCCCGAACGCCCGCGCGAGGTCGGGCTTGCCCATCGCCCACACGAGCGGCAGCTTGAGCTCGCCCACGAGCTTGCGCACGTTTGCTTCGTCGGAATCGACGGCGATCGCGAGGATCGCGACGCGGTCGCCGTGGCGCTTCTTCAAGTCGCCGAGCCAGCCGAGAGTCCCCCGGCAGGGCGGGCACCACGTCGCCCAGAACTCCACCAGCACGACGCGTCCGGCCAGGTCCTCGCGCGAGAGCGTCTTCCCGTCGAGGTCCGTGAGCGTCATCGCGGGCAAGGACGCGATCTCCGCCGCGGTCGAAGGCGCCGCGACGGCGCGGGAGTCGTCCTTGCGCCCGGCGAGGATGAGCTCGATCATGCGCGAGAGGTCGGCGCGCAGCCGCTCGTGGCTCGCCGCGCTCTTCAACGGCGTGTAACGTCCGTCGCCGGAGCCCTCACCCTTCCCGTAGAAGCCGAAGTCCTTGGGCGTAGCGACGAGCATGTCGTCGACGAAGATCGCGGGATACCGCGTGATCCCGAAGCGCCGTGCGACCGCGGAGTCTCCGTAGTTCTCCGCGACGAAGCGAGCCCGGCCCCCGAACCCCTGAACCACGCTCTGTGCCAGCAGACCTGCCGGATCGGAGAGATTTCAGGTGTACGGCCACCGCACCAGCGTGACGGTGACGCCCGGCGAGAGCTTCGGCTTCTCGGCCGCGGCCGGCTCGAGCGCCGCGAAGTAGCGCGGAATCACCTCCGACACGATGGCTCCCGCCGAGGGGGGCGCCCCTCCCGGGCGCGGCGCGGGGGAGGCCACCTCCGCCTGCGCCGCTTCGAGGAACAGCCGTCCGACGGTGTGATCGACCCCGCCGCCGGAGAGCCGCGAGTCGAGCTCCGCGAGCCGCGACTCGAGCGCTCCGGCCTCCGGGCGCCCGGAAGCGGGACGCAGCGCCGCGAAGCGCTGCACCGCCTGGAGGTAGCGCAACAGGGCGCCGTAGCGCAGCCCTGCCTGGTCGAGCTCGCGCGCCTCCTTCACCGCGGCGCTGACGGCGATGAACTCCGAGTGCCGGTCGATCGACCCCGGCGGGCGATAGGCCGCCAGAATCTCACCCTCGAGCGCGTCGAGCTCTCCCCGGAGCCCGCGCACGGCCGGGCGCGCGCCCGCCGCGCTCTCCGAAAGGGTGCGGCAGAAGGCGGCAAACTCCCGCTGCGCCTGCGCACTGCCGAGATAGAAGAGCCCAAGGCGCGGCGTGGTGTTGCGGCCGTACTCGAGGCTCGCGTCGTAGAAGACCCGGCCCTGCGGCAGGGCCGCCTCCGCGACCGCGCGCACCGCCGCGGGCTGGACCCCGGCGAAGGACGTCTCCGAGGCGGAACGCTCCCCGCCGAAGGTCTTGCCGAGACGCTTCCATTCCGACTCGAACGCCGCCGCGTCGTCGCGCTGCCGCCCGGGGAGCCGGTCGACATAAACCGTCGCGGCCAGGTTGACCCGCACCGAGGCCAGGCGCTGCAGGGCGAGGAGGCGCCGGCCGTCGCGCAGCGCCTCCGCGGCGCGGGCGAGCGCGGTCTCGCTCATCGGCTTGATCTGAGCCCAGAGCTCGTCCGTCGAGGCGTTGCTCCGGACGAAGGCGGACCACCACTCGATCTCCGCCGCGAGCGGGTCCTTCGCCCGGGAAGGCCGGTGATCGCGCCGGTGCTCGCGACGAGAAGCGCGAAAACCGCCGCCGAGAACGCGAGAGAGAGGGGCCGGGAGCCGCGCATGCTGATGAGGAAGCTACGGACCCCCGCCCGAAAAGTTGCGAACCCCGCGAGACCGCGGCGGTGGGCATCCCCGGGCGCCGTGCGACATTCCGGCGCGGCCCGCCAGGAAACGGTGGCGAGGACTATCTTCATGTCCATGTCAGCCCGACCCCGGCGCGTCGCGGTGATCGGCGCGGGAGCCGCCGGGACGATGGCGGCGATCTTCGCGGCCTCGGGCGGGACCGAGACGATCCTGCTCGAGCGGACTCCCGACGGTGGGCGAAAGATCCTCATCAGCGGCGGCGGGCGGTGCAACATCCTTCCGGCACGCGTCGACGAGTCCCGCTTCGTCACGGACTCGTCGACGCCCACCCTGCGAAAGATGCTTCGCTCGTGGCCGCTATCCGGGCAGAGGGAGTTCTTCGAGCGCGAGGCGGGACTTCCGCTCGTCGAGGAGACCGAGTCGGGCAAGCTCTTTCCCGCGTCGCATCGCGCCCGCGACGTGCGGGACCGCCTGTACGCGCTCGCCCGCCGGCGGGGCGTCGAGATCCTGACGAACACTCTCGCCACGAACTTTTCGCCGGACGTTGCCGGTGCCGGATGGCGGATCGAGCGGGAGGGAGGCCCGGCGCTGGAGGCCGACGCGGTCGTCGTCGCCACGGGCGGCCTCTCCGTCCCGAAGTCGGGAAGCGACGGACTCGGCCTGAGAGTCCTCGAAGCGCTCGGCCACACGATTCACTCGCCCTACGCCGCGCTCACGCCGCTCGAGGGGGCGCCCGCTCTCTTCACGGCTCTCTCGGGCGTCTCCCTGCCCGTGACGATCACCGCGCGAAGCGCCGCCCGGAGCGCCGTCGCGACGGGAGGCTTTCTCTTCACGCACAGCGGCTACAGCGGCCCGGCGGTCCTCGACGTCTCCCACGTCGCGGTCCGTTCCTTGGACGAGGCCGCCCCCGCGCGGGTGACCGTGCGGTGGAGCGGACGGGACGAGGCGGCGTGGGACGCCTCGTTACGCCCGAACAGGAACCGCACCGTCGCGGGCGCCCTTCGGAGCGAGCTTCCGGAGCGGCTCGCCGCCGCGCTGGCGGCCTTCGCCGGCGTCGACCCGGGCCGTCCCCTGGCGCGCCTCCCCCGGGAGGAGCGCGTGCGCCTCGCCGAGACCCTCGCGCGAGGAGCGCTTCCCTGGACGAGCCACGGCGGATACGCCGCAGCAGAGGTCACGGGCGGCGGCGTGAGCCTCGCCGAGGTCGACCCCCGCTCGATGGAGAGCCGTGTCCGGCCCGGCCTCTTTCTCTGCGGCGAAGCCCTGGACGCCTTTGGACCGATCGGCGGCTACAACTTCCTCTGGGCCTGGGCGACGGGGCGCGCGGCGGGTCTCGGGGCCGCCCGGACCGGCGCGACTGTTGAGTTCTGAGTTCTAAGCCCGGCACTTCCGAAGCTCCCCGGCCGCGCGTGCCCGGTGCGCTGACTCCCCCCGCTTCTTCCCGCTCACCCTCTCCGAGCGCGTAAGGGCGCCTCCCCCCGGCGCATCACTCCACCTCGAAGACGCCCTCGACCTCCACCGCCACGTCGTAGGGAAGCGCGCTCACCCCGACCGCCATGCGCGCATGACGCCCCGCCTCCCCGAACACCTGGACGAAGAGGTCGGACGCGCCGTTGACGACCTGGGACTGGCCGGTGAAGGCCGGCGTCGAGTTGACGAACCCGGCGATCCGCACGCACCGCCTGACCCGGTCGAGACGGCCGCCGACCGCGGTGCGCAGGTGAGCGAGGAGATTCAGCGCGCAGAGGCGCGCCGCCTGTTGACCCTCCTCGATTGCGAACTCGCGCCCGAGCTTGCCGACGAAGCGCCGCTCACCGTTCCACTGAGAGAGCTGGCCCGTCAGAAAGAGGAGATTGCCCGTCCGGACGAATGGAACGTAATTGGCGCCCGGCGCGCTCGGCTCGGGCAGCTCGATCTCGAGCTCCTGCAGGCGAACCTCGATGCGGTCGTTCAAGTTCGGACCGTCCGCGCCCCGCGAGCCGGCTCCCGGCGCGGACCGGCGAGGATTCCGGCCGAGGTCAGCGTCGCGCGCGTCAGGGGGTTCAGGTCGAGCGCTTCGATCTCGGAGGCGGAAGCCCAGATCGACTCGCTGAATTCCTCGTTCAAGGTCAAAGAGGACGAAGCGGGCGTGCAGCGATAGACGAGAAAGACCATGTGAAGGAGCTCGGGAGCCCGATCCGCGAACGTCTTCTCCAGGACGTCGTCCTTGAACAGGAGGGGCTCGAGCGATGCGAGCTCGATTCCGAGCTCCTCTCGGACCTCGCGCCGCAGCGCATCCTCGATCCGCTCTCCGGGCTCGACTCCTCCTCCGGGAAGCGCCCACCGGCCGGGGAAGACGCCGCGGTCCGGCGCCATCCGACAGAGCAGGACGCGATCCGCCGCGTCGTGAAGAACGGGAACGACGATGAGACGCGTGCGGGGGGATGTCGCCATTCGAGCGCCGGATCTTAGCAAGCGTCTCGCGGACGTTACGGCCGGGGGTTTGCCATCGGTGGCCGGGATCCCTTGATCAGCCCGGCCACGAAGCCGGCCGCTCCGCCGATCGGCCCGAAGAAGAAGACGCTCGTCATCCCCGCTTCGACCGACCGGTCCTGCACGTTCGAAGAGAACTGCTCGACGAGAAAGTAGCCCGCGACCGCGGCGACGGCGTAGGCGGCGACCCCGAAGAGAAGCGCCGAGCCGAACCGCCTCACGGCAGCGTCTCCGCTCTCTCCGCCTCGATGTACGCCATGGGGATTGTCAGCGCGAGCTCTCCCCGCGTCTCCGCCAGAAGATTCAGGCTCGCCTCGATCCTGGAAAACACGCTCTCCGCCTCTGCGGGCGGGACCACCGCCTTCCAGGCGTCGAGGAAGCCGAGGCGGATGAAGTAGTGGCCCAGGAGGGCGGTCCCGTCGAGAAAGCGCATCGAGGCTGTTTCCTCGTGCACCGCCTGGACCCGATAACCCGTCCGCGCGAGGAGCTCCGTGACCCGAGCGATGGTCGCGCGGTGCTCGACGTGCCGGCGCAGCTCCGCCACGGACGCCGCGAGGTCCATCTCGGCGAGCGTGCGCTCGAACACTTCGTAGAACTCGCGCATGTGACCCTGCAGGTTCGTCGTCATCGCGAGGCGGCCGGACGGCTTGGAGGCCCGGTGGCATTCCCGCAGCACCGCTTCGGGGTCGGTGAAGTTGTTGATGCCCAGATTGGAGACGATGAGGTCGAACTGGCCGTCGGAATACGGCAGGGCCGCCGCATCCCCCGCGGACAAGGTCACGTTCCGGACCGCGCGGGTGCGCGCCTTGCGTCGCGCCCGGGCCAGGGCCGCGATCCACGGATCGATCCCGTGGACCTCGCAAGTCGTTCCGAGCCGCTGCGCGAGCTCGAGCAGCGGAAAACCCGTGCCCGGACCGACGTCCAGCACGCGCAGATCCGGGCGCAGCGGAAGGCGCCGCAAAAGCAGAAGCCCGAACATCGCGGACCACAACGGAAGCTCGTCGTACGCCGAAACGGTCTCCGGATCGTGGAGGTCGATCCGGCTCGCCAGGTCATCCCCCATTTCGGCCGGCCTCGCGGACCCGGGCGCCCGCGTCCTCGAGGAGCCCGCGCAGCAGCGAACGGTGGCAGCGGGACTCGTTCTCGCAATAGCACCCGACGGAGAAGTCGGCGCGCCCGGAGAGCGCGGCGAGCAGTCCGATGAGACGCGCCGCGGCGGGCCTGCGCATTTCGCTGCGATATTTCCGCGCGTACCGCTCCCACCGCTTCGCCGTGAAGGGCTCGGAGAGCGCCCACGAAACGAGGGGCGCGCTCGGGGCGAGCTCTGGCATCCAAAGGTCGTAGAAGTTCCGGCGGCCGTAGTCCTCTTTCCGGACGCCCCGCGGCGGTCGGCGCACGGTTCCGAGCCGCAGGCCCTCCCCCGTCCTCCGCGGTGTCCCGAGCCGGACGATCCTTACACCCATGACGCGCGACTCGAGATCGCGCTCCGCGCCGCGAGCGGGCGGACGATCTGAGTTTCCGGCGTACCTGTCCCGCCCGCGACGAGGATCATCGAAGAAGGATCCGCCGCGGGTCCCGCGGCGTCACGCCTGGCCGCCGCTCCGGTGCGACTTCGCGTAAGCGGCCAGCCCGAGAACGAGAAACACCGCACCGAGCGCGAGGAACGCGCGCTGGCCGCCGGCGCCGATGGCCATGAAGGCGATCCCCACGGCGACGAAGGCGACTCCGGAGGCGGCGGTCCGATCTTTCATCCGTTCTTCCTTTTCCGAACCCGGAGCCGCGGCGGCTCGGGCGTTCCGCCCCGTCAGGCTCCGAATTGCCGGAGGTGGTGGTCGAGGTGCTTGTACATCATGATGCCCCACTGATCGCCGTCGAGCCGGCCGAGGAACGAGTGCACCTGCGCCCCGGCCTTCCCTGAGCCCGCGTCGCAGAATCGGTCGACGAGCCCGGCCAGGCGCCGCTTCTCGGCGTCGAAGTCCCGCTCGTCTTTCACGATGAACGTAGGATCCGTCGGCGAGTCCTTGCTGAAGGGCTTCTCGCCGAGGAGGGACGACTTGACAAAGGGGCCGAAGATCCGCCCGATGAGGGCTTGTTTCCTCGGGCGATCCCCCGTCGCCACTTCGAGCGCCGCCGAGCAGTGGGCGAGCATCTGCGCCGCGCTCATCTTTCCCCAGTGGCGCGCGGCCTCGGGCCGAAGCCCCGCGAGCCTCGCGACGATCGATTGCCGGGCCGCGGGCTCGAAGAGGCTGCGCATGCCGGAAGGGTATGGAAAGGTGCGCGGCAACGCAACGGCGGCCGTTGCGCTCCCGCGGGTCAGCGCCGCGTTGCCCGCGAGTCCGGCCGCCACCGGAACCGGTCGAGCGGGATGCGGCCGCGGGCGTCGAATCGCACGCGCTCGCGTTCGAGCCGAAGCCTCTGGACGACGTCCATTCCGGCGCCCTCCGAGCGCGGGCTGATCTCGCCGCACGCGTTCACGACGCGGTGCCACGGGACCCCGCTTCCCTCGCGGAGGGCGTGGAGGGCGTAGCCGACCAGACGCGCCCGGCCCGGCAGCCCCGCGAGGATCGCGACCTGTCCGTAGCTCGCCACACGGCCGCGGGGTATGCGCGATACGACGGTGTAGATCGCCCGGTAGCTGCGGCTCGGGCTGCTGCGGGACCCTCCGTTTCCGTCCTTTGCGGTCGCGGCGTCACTCGACGGCGGGCGGCGGGCGGCGGGCGGTCACGCGGCCTTGCGGACGACCCAGGTCGTCATGCACCGCTGGTCCTGGACGACGGTCGTCTTCAGCGGATCCAGAAGGCGGCCGCCGAGCTCCCGGGTCAGATCGAGGAGGTACCTCTCGTCCACGAGGAACCGCCGGGACCCGTCGGGCAGCGCGAACCGCCGGCCGCCGAGCGGCACGAGCCGTTCGTCCCCTTCCATGCCGATCGAAGACGCGAGCCGGCAGAAGAGGAAGCCGTTTGCCTTCACCAGACGCCACGTGCCCCGCAGCATGGCCCGAAACTCCGCTTCGTCGCCCGCGAAATGCAGAACGGCGCTGCTCACCACGACGTCCGCCGCCTGATCGGGAAAGGTGCTCGATTCGATCTTCTCCATCCGAAGGTTGGAATCCGGACGTCCCGGCGCCAGCGCCGCGAAGAGAGCGCGAGCCTCGCGTACCGCGCCCGGGTCGGAATCCATGGCGAGGACCTCGTAGCCCTCGCGGAGGAAGAAAACGAGATTGCGGCCGTGGCCGCAGCCCGCGTCGAGCACGGTCATGCCCGGGGTGATGCGGCGGCGGAGGATCTGGTCGAAGAGATAGATGTCGATCTGTCCGAAGAGCGAGGCGAGGTCGACGGCCACCGCGGGATCTTACAGGCGGCTCCCGGACGGCGACGGGATGCCGGGCCCGGGGTGCCGCGGGCCTAGGGGCGGCCGGGCGGCGGCGCGGGCGTTCGCAGGGCGCTCGCCCCCATCGCGACGAGGAAGACCACCGCCGCCACGAGATACCAGCGCACCTCTCCCCGACGCACGTACGCCACGACGATGGCGGCGAGCGCGACGGCCGCGGCGACGAACCACAGCGCGCCCGCGAGCTTTCGGCTGTCCGGTGAGGCCATCGGCGACATCTTCCCTCGGACGCTCTCAGGGATTCAACGGGGACTCTCGACGAGGCGGCGGTATTTGCGGAGGACGTCCCGCAAGCGGTCGTGCGGCAGCGCGATGACCTTGTGGTTATCGATTCCCGTCATCGTCTCCGCGGCGACCATGGCGTTGACGATCGCCTCCTCCGTCGCCTGGGTCGTGGCCTCGAACAGCGGGTTCATCTTCCCGTTCGGCAGCATCTTCAAGTCCGCCAGCCCGGCCGTCTTCGGAGCCTCGGGATTCGCCGTCGAGAACGCGATGAAGATGTCGCCCGACCCGTCGCCGGAAATGCTCCCCGTACGCGCGAGGCCCAGGGACGCCCGGCGCGCCAGACGCTTCAGCTGATGGGGTAGGAGCGGCGCGTCCGTGGCGACGACGATGATGATCGAGCCCGTGTCCCCGTAGGCGGGCTGGTCGGGGATCTCGCGCCCCACGGGGGCACCCGCGATGGTCAGCTGGGAGCGGCGTCCACAATTGCACTGCACGAGGACGCCGACGGTGTAACCGCCCTCCTTCGCGCCGAGACGGCGGGACGCCGTCCCCGTGCCCCCCTTGAACTCGTAACAGATCATCCCCGTGCCGCCGCCGACGTTTCCCTCGGCCACGCGGCCGCCCCTGGCGCCGTCCATCGCGTGGAAGACGTCCTCCGGGTGGACGTGGAAGCCGTTCAGGTCGTTCAGCCAACCATCCCACGTTTCGGCGACGACGGGGAGGGACCAGTCGTCGGTCTCCAGGCGGGAGTGCTTCACCTGCCAGGCGATCACCGCGTCGCGCACGACTCCGACGCTGTGCGTATTCGTGATCATCACGGGACCGGCGAGCTGGCCGGATTCCTCCAGCCAGGTCGTCCCCGTCATCTCGCCATTTCCGTTCAGGGAGAACCAGCCGCCGAACACCGGCAGGTGGGACTCGATCCCGCGCGGAAAGAGCGCCGTGACCCCGGTCCGGACGGGCCCCTTCCCGAGCTGGAGCTTGCCCTCTCCGGAAACGAGGGTCGTGTATCCCACCTGCACACCCGCGACGTCCGTGATCCCGTTGAAAGGTCCGGTTGTTCCTTCGAACGGAACGCCTAGCTCTCGCGCACGAGGCTTCGTCTGGGCGGAAAGCGGCGCGACCGGGAGAAGTCCCAGGGTGAGAACTGCGGCGGCGAGACGGATCGTTCTCGTCATACGGGACCCCCTAGAATTCCCCTCTCCCCCGGGCGCGGGGAGAGGGTCAGGGTGAGGGAGGTCCCGTCGCGACTGCTCCGTACCAACTTCATGAACCTTCCTTTCGCACTCGCGGCTTCGGCCTGGCGCCGTCGCGCTCACGCACGAGCGGCTTCGGCGCGCGATTTCGCCACGCGGCGACGAGGCCGTCCCGCGCAACGGCCTTCGTCGCGGCCTTCAACCGGACGCGCGTCGCGCCGCCGCGTCCCCAGCCGCCGGCGACCGGCGAGAAGACATCGGGCGCCGCTTGCATGAACGCTTCCTGCTCGTCCGGTGTCAGCTTCACCATGGCCCAGCCTTTTTCGGGCGAGAGGGTCGCGTAGATCTTTCCGCCGACCCGGAAATCCGGATGTCCCATGTGAGCGCTCTCGATCGTCCCGGGAAGGTTCAGCGCGACCTTGCGAAAATCGTCCCCGGTCATCCGGGCGCCTCCGGGAGCGTGTACTCGAAGTCGTAGAAATGCTTTCCGTCCGTAATCTCGATTCCCATCTTCCCCGCGAGGCCCGCGAGCTGGCCGGAGCCCGAGTCCGGAACCACGGTGATCGAGAGCTGGGGTGCGCCGCGCGTCATCGTGCCGGCGTGCTGCAGCGAGAAACCGCCGCGGCGCCCCTGCAGGGCACCCGTGACCCGTTCGACGGCGACGTATCCCGCGGAGCCCTCCGTCTCCGTGCCGGCGGTCAGCATCTCTCCCTGACTCGTCGCCTCGAGATCCCCATGGAACTTCTTGTCGAGGGAGAACCGCCCGAGGGACGGTTCCGCTTTCGCGCCAGAAGTCTGAGGAGTCATCTTTACCTCGAAAGGCCCGCGTGCGCGATGCGTCATGGTCGCCCTTTCAGAACATCCGATGATTGCGGGAGGCAGTGCTGCGGGTTCCGGGCGGCTTTCACCGATGACCCGCCTTCGACAGCAGCTTCAGCGCCCGGACACGATCGCCTTCGCGAACCTTGAGCTCGACCCAACCGGTCTGTGGCGAAGACAGTCGCGAGAAGGTGCCGATGGTTTCCTGCGGGACGAGCGCGGGGATTCCGGCCGCTTCGAGTGCGCCTCTCGTCACGGAGGCTTCGAGCAGGTCGCGAAACGTCGCCACCGTCACGAAATCCTCCTCGGTCGTCACGCCGCCACCCTCCATCCCGTGTCCCCAGCCTCTCACGCCGCCGTTCAACCCTCATTTTTCGGCCGGCCGGAGCTCCGCCTCCTCCGCCATGAACAGAACGCCATCGTCGCCATCGATCTCATATCCGACGAGCTCGCCGGAGTCGTATCCCTGTCGGATGCGACCCGGTCCCCGTTTCGCGACGACGCGGTCGCCCTTTTTGAACAGGAACACCTTCGCCGCATCGGCGTCGTCGAGAGACTTCAGGCTGTCGCGCCAGTGACCCCCGCGCGCCAGTGGATATGAAACGGTCCGACGCCGTGCACCTGGACGATCGCCGCTTCCGGCGTGTATCCCCACATCGTGCTTCCCCTGGGGATGAAGGCGTAGCTTCCCGTCTTCAGCTCCTGCGCGGCCGCGCGGTCGAACTTGTCCCCGACGCCGAAATAGAGAGTCCCCTGCACCACCGTGATGTTTTCGTCGACGGGATGCCGGTGAGGCGGGATGATGCCTCCGGGCAGCTCGCGAATCCTCATCACGAACGGCTCGCCCGGCTTTTCGGGGTCGCCGGAGAGGACCTCGACGTCCCCCGACATCGGATGGAGGGGCACGATCCGATGGCGCGACGCGGCATCGGACTGACCCGAGGCAGAGTGCGAAGTCGTCAGCAAGACCAGGAGCAGCACCGAGACGCCGGAGATGGTCTTCACGCGCACGCCGTCACCTCGCGTTTCTTTTTGCCCGACTTCCTAGCGCAGCTCCACACGGCCGAGCGGGCCCCGAATGACCGCGATCAGCGCCGGTGCGGGGGCGGGCTCGACCACGAGCGTCAACCCGAGCTGCCGGAGCTCCCCCTGCACCCGCGCTGCATCCGGATGCTGCGCGCGCAAGCCGATCAACGAGGCGCCTCGAGCCGCCGCGGCGGCGGGATGGGGAGAGTCTCCCCAGTCGATGAAGAACGGGACCACTCCTCCCGCCACCATCGCCCGTGGGTCCGTGTATCGCCAGGAAAGAAGGACTCCGTCGGGCCGCCGCCGGCTTCCAGACGCGACCTCTCCGAGCGGCACTCCCCTGCGCGCCGCCGCGGCAGCGATCTCCTCGATAAGACGGCCCTTCACGGCCCATGCGGCGAGCTTCGATTTCGTCAGCCCGTCAATCCCGAATGCGCGCGGAACCGCGGGGGTGGGCTGGTCGGGATCGGGCGCGATGATCTCGAGATAGCTCGACGGACCGAGAGCAATGAGGGCGTTTCGGGTCCCCCGCCCCGGGTGCTGGCCCCCCGGCGTCGCTCGCACGCCGACGAGCTTTTCGATCTCCTCGATCCCGCGGTTCAAGTCGGGCGTCGCGTAAACGAGATGATCGACCCGTGACAGGAGCTCGTCCGCGCCTTCGGCGGAAGAGCCGCCGCCCCTCGCGAACAGCGTCACCGCCGCGAGTCCGATCGCGATGCGACGCGTCGTCAACGCCCCTTCCGACGCGCGGCCGTGGCGCCCGTTTTCCGGGCCTTGGGCCGAGCGCTCTTCTTCCGGGCGCGCGAGATCGACGTCGTCACGCCGGTTGTGTCTCCCACCACGGCGCGTCCCGGGTTGTAGAAAACCGCCAGGCTGAAGTGGTAACCGCCTCCGAACTGGTTCTGCAGAGTCAGGGTCGACACGGTCGCCTGGTTCGGGAGAAGACCGGCGCTGTCCCCGGGAACCGCGGTGATCGTTCCGACGCTGTTGTTGAGCGTCGCGACACACGCAAGGAGCCGGACCGCCCTGGGAAACGTGACGAGGTAGACGCCGGGCTGTTGCTGGACGACCGTGGTCCCCGCGTGGCTGCGCCGCACGACGTTCGGAGCGCCGCTGCCGTTGATGACGTAGACCCATGCCATCGCCATGATTTCCTCCTTCTCGTCAGTGGCCTCGCAACCCCGGACACCGGGGGCGGAAGCCCCTTCCGTTCCTTCTATCCCGTCGGAGAGGGCCCCATTCTTCTCCCTCTCCCGGCGGGAGTGGACCGGGGTGAGGGCCGCTCCCTTCGCCTTCCCTCACGCCCGATCGACCTTAAGACCTCCTCGCCTTCCTCACTCTTCCGCGAGACCCCTTCTTCACCGAAGCCTTCGTCCCGCGCCCAGCCGGCTTCTTCTTGGCCGCGGACGCCTCGGCGGCACGCCGCGCCGGCTTATTCGTCTTCGTCTTCGTCTTCGTCTTCTCGCCGGCCCCCCAGGCCGGTGGCCGCGCGTGCCGCGCCTGGTACACACCGAGCTTTCCGCCTCCGGGCAGCGTGACCTGGGTGAGCAGACCCCACCCCATGTTCTGCACGGGGCCGCACGAGACCCCGCGCTTCGCCATGTCCGCGACGAAGCCCTCGACGTCGTCGCACATCAGGTAGAGCTCGTGCACGTCGTTCTCGTCGGAGGGATGCACGGCCACTTCGGCGGGCGGCAGCCCGAAGATCAGCCAGCCGCCGCCCACGTCGACGCTCGCGAAGTCGAGCACGTCCCGGAGGAACGCGCGATCCTTCTCCGGGCTTCTGCTGTAGACGATGGCATGCGCGCCGACGATCATGACGACCTCCCCGGGTTATTCCCGTACACGACGCCGGCTAGGCGGCGTCCGCCGTCTGACTTCGAAGGGCGTCGAGGCTCCAGGGCCCCGGCCCCGCCGCGGAGAAGTAGAGCCAGAGGAAGGCGAAGAACACGGCGGGCACGCCGCCGTTCAGGATCGGCCACGCCCCCTGGACGGCGTGCCCGTAGAAGTACGCGAACGCCATCTCCCCCGACAGGATGAAGGCGACGGGGCGCGTGAACAGTCCGACGACGAGGAGCGCGCCGCCCACGAGCTCCAGGATGGCGGCGATCCCGCCTAGCGACAGGGGCGCCGCGGTGCCGCCGCCCGGCATCACGGCCCCGGGAAAGGCGAAGAGCTTCGTGGTGCCGTACAGCAGAAAGAGAAATGCCGTCACGACCCGGAGGAGGCTCAGGAGATACGGCGCCGATGAGCGCCACACCGCCGCGAGACCGGTGTTGTTCATGGTGCGTTCGACGGAGGATATCCCTCCCCGATTGATCGTGCGTCCCGTGGCCTTCGGGCGTTACGGCCCGGAGTTCCAGATGTCGATGACGCACTTCCACTCCCCGCCCGGCCGGCGTTTCCAGACCGCGACACCGCGGCCCGCGATCGTCATCGGCTTGCCGTCCGGGCCGGGAACCGTCATCGCGTTCGTGCCGGTCGTATAGGCCATCGTGCCGTCCGCGCTGACGGAGGCCTTGTCCGAGTGCCACGTGATGTGGAAACCGGGAGTCGCGAGACTCTTTTCCACGAAGGCCCGGATGGCCGCCTTTCCGGAGACGACCGGCCCTCCCGCCGGGTACACCGTCGCGTCGTCGCTCCAGAACGAAACAATGCGGTCGACGTCCTTCCCTTCGGAGGCGGCCGCCGCCCATTCGCGATCCACCTGCAGAACCCTTTCCTCTTCCTTCTCGGGACTCCCCACGGCGGCAAACGCCACCAGCCAAACCCCGACGCCGAGAACCGCCGCTTTCTCAAACCACCGCATGCGCCCTCCTTCACTTTTCACGAAAGATGACACGGGAGAATCAGAGCGTCTCAATTCCGCTCTCCAGCGTCGGATAACGGAGCACCGGGATCAACTCCTTTCTGGCCCGCGCGGTGTCCCCGACATGCGAGACGCGGCCGATGCGAATGAAGTCTCGTGTCAGAGGAGACGGTTTCCCGGAGACGAGGCCGAACAATTCGCAAACCGATGCGGCGCCGTAAATCAGAGAAACCGGAATCCGATGAGGTCGCGCGAAATGCCAGAACCGGCACGCCTCATCGAGAAAATGCTGCAGAGTGACGGGCTGATCGTCACCGACGTGGTAGATGCCACGCACCCCGGGCTTGAAGATCGCCGCCTCCGTCGCCGTCAGGTAGTCGGCGGTCGAAAGCAGATGAAACCACGTCGGTTCCCTCCACACACTCAACAACCGGCGGCGGGCGAGCCACCGCGCCGCCTCGATCATCAGGATTCCACGGCCGTAGACCATGCCCAGGCGGAGGACCACGGGCACCGTCCCGCTGCCCTCCGCGCGTCGCATCAAGAGCCGCTCCTCTTCCAGACGAGTCCGGGCATGAACGGAGATGGGGTGACGATCGAGGCGGCCCGTCGCCGGAGCGTCCACGGTCGTCTGGCCCTCGACATGCGGAAAGGAGATCAGGATCACGCGTCCGACGCGTTCCTCCAGGCATGCATCCAGAAGATTGGAGAACCATCGCGTGTTGGTTTCGGGAAGAAATCGCTCGGGCCGGGGAGCGAACAGCACACCCGCGAAGTGGACCACCACGTCCGCGCCGGCGACGACCCTCGGAAGTGTCGAAGGGTCCGAGAGGTCGGCAGAGATTGCTGTGACGTTGCTGGCAGTCGCCAGGCCGGGCGGGAGCGGGGTCTTGTGAACCATGAGACGGAGCCGATGCCCGAGTGGCACGAGGTGGCGAGCGAGCCGGCTGCCCAGATTGCCGGCCGCGCCGGTGATGGCGATCGTTCTGCGCTCTCCCGGCTCGCTTCCGCCCCTCTCCGCAGAATCCGGCGCCGGCGAGTTGTGAAGAGTCACGCGATGGCCAGCTCACGCCCCGGTGCGAGATTTCTCGAATCCGCGTACTCGATGGGAACGACGCGACTCATGGACGGGCCAGGAGGAAGACGACGAGAGCGAGCGCATGGGTCGCCGCAAACATCCCGATCAGTCCCAGGAGAGTCCACGCCCCCCGGATCCTCCGCGTCTCGAAGAGATGGTACGGGAGCGCGAACGGCCAGTAAACGAGCCAGCCGTGATCGACGATGCTCCCGATCCCGAGTCGGCGGGTGTCGACGCTCGCCGGGGGAGGCGAGCCGAACTCGGAGCTGGGACGCGGGTCGTGCAGATTCGAGGAAGAAGATGGGTAGTCATCGGGACCTCTCTTTCGGTCGACGCCCGCAATCCGGTCGAGTTTTTTCGCCGAAAGCTGTGGGTACAGCTTGTCATGTCTCGGGAATGCCGATGTACGGGCGGACCTCCTCCTGGCGGGTATCGCAATCTCCTCGCGATCTGGAAGCGACAGGCACGGTCGGCGTTCGGTTTCCCCGGTCGCAGGGTGCGGTCCGCTCCTCTGATCAAACTCCGTCAAAGAAACCCACGACCCCCGTCTCCAGCGAATACTCGGCCCCGACAACGAGGAGCCCGTTCTCCCGGATCAGCTGCTCGAGAATTTCCGATCCGTGCCGCAGATGGCTCGCGGAAGCCCGGATGTTGGCGCGCACGGCCTGGCGCATCAGGGCCTCGGCGTCGTGTCCGGGCTCCGTTGTCAACAGCGCTTCCACCGCCGGCCGGATCCGGTCCACGATCGACCGGATGTTTCGCGACGGATGATCGGCCCGCTGCTGCAGCTCCTCGATCGTCGCGAGAACGGCGCCGCATTGCGTGTGGCCCAGGACGACCACGAGCCGCGTCCCGAACCGAGCCGCGGCGAACTCGACGCTTCCGACCTGCGACTCCGCGACGATGTTTCCGGCGACGCGTATGACGAACAGGTCGCCGAGTCCCTGGTCGAAGACCAACTCAGCCGGCACGCGCGAGTCGGAGCATCCGAGAATGATCGCGAAGGGCTCCTGACCCGCGGCAAGCTCGCCGCGACGGGAGGTGCCCGTGACCGTGTGGCGGTTCGCGACGTCCGCTTCGAAGCGGCGGTTTCCCTCGCGCAGGCGTTCGAGGGCCTCTCGGGCCGGGATCATCGACGCTCTCGGCCGGGACTAACCACTACGCCGCGCCGCATCGACTCTCTGAATCATATCGTCGACGATCGGATTCCTGGAAAATGGCTCGAACCGGCGCTGCGGAATGAACGATATTTCCCGCCCCGCGAGACCATCCTGCACCGACGATCAGAGCTTGGGTGTCCATCCGGTGCCCGATATCTTACTGACGGGTGCCCCGGCAGCCCTCGAGCGGCGGCTTTCGGCCCCTAAGCCGGAAGCTCTCCCTTCGCGTGGATTCGACCCAGGAGCCAGTCCATGCACGCGAGGTGCTGATGGTCGTGACTCGCGAGGTAATGAACGAGGGATCTCAGACTGAGGGCTCCGTACTCCCCGAGCGGCGCGGAACGCGGCGAGCGCGTCGGTCGAATCCGCGGCGTCGTAACCCCGTTGAGCGACGAGCTCGTAGCTGTCGAGTGATTCGAGCGATGGGTCCTTCTCCTCGAGCATTCGCGCGATCCTCACGTGGTAGCCCTCGAGCTCGATGTCCCGGACATGGCAGACCTGCCCGAGTGGCGAGAAGCGTTCGCCCGGAATGCCGTCCCAGGACGGCGGCGTCCAGTTCCGGAGCTCCTCCGGCACCAGCCGAAATGCCGCCTCGAGCCGGTCGGGCATATCCGCCAGACCCGTCAGAGTGCTCTTCGAGATCGTCATGCCGCGAAGCTCCTGTCCCGGACCCGGTCGCGACTGAACGTCGGCCCGGAATGACGTTCGGAAGATTACGACGGCCGTTCGGTGCGCCGGACCAGGCGCCAGGCCCATATCGACAGGACCGCCGTAGCGGCGGTGATGACAAGGTACCAGGGCTCTGTCGCCATTTGCCGTTCCTCGACCAGGCGCCAGACGTGAGCCAGCGTCAGCACACCGAAGAGCACTCCCGTGGTCAGGACGTACGCCTCGAACCACCTCCCTGGCTTCATGGTGGCGCCGCCGCCGCCCGAAGTCTCGAACCGTCCTTCGAGGAGGGTTAGCGGGCGTCGCCTCCGCCGATCTCCGCGAGCACTTCGTCCGTCCGCCGCACCGTCGCGAACTCCCCGTGGAGGCTCGCCAGTTCGTGCCGGTGCATCTGCTCGGCGCTATGGTGTTCGCCGTCCGGCCCCGTCCGCTCGAAGGTCGCGGTGCCGTCGGAGACCACGATCGCCGTGAAGCCGAGGTTGGCGGCCATCCGGGCGCTCGACGACACGCAATGGTCGGTCGTCAGGCCGACGACGACGACGGTGTCGATCTTTTCGGCCCGGAGGTGCGCCTCGAGCGGCGTCCCGATGAATGCGCTGTTCACGGTCTTCTGAAAGAGCGGCTCGCCGGGAAGCGGTCGCGCCTCCGGCTTGATGGCATTGCCCGGCAGCTCGGGCCGCAGCGGGGAGTCCGGCTCCTGGGACATGTGTTGCACGTGGATGACCGGACGGCGCTTCTCGCGCCAGGCCGCCAGGAGCGCGGCGATGTTGCGCTCCGCGTCCGGGTTGTTCCGTTTGCCCCAGCGCGGCTCGTCCAGCCCCTGCTGGATATCGATGAGAAGCAGCGCGGTGTTGGCCGAGAGCGTCACGTCAGCTCACCGGCCCAGGGCCCTGCGGATGCCCGCCAGGTGGTGCCAGCTGTGCCGCAGCGCATGGTCCTCGATGACGAACTGCGCGGTGACGGGCGCGCCGTAGCTCAGCGAGAAGGGCGCCGCGCCGTCCAGCTCGTCATCCGTGAACGCGCGGACGGCGGCCGCCGCCTCCCGGCTGTTCTGTCGCAGCAGCTCGAGCGCGGCGGCCTTGGTGACCGAGGCCTGGTCGCTGGCGTGTTTCGCATTCATCTCGCCGACCGCTTCCCAGGTCACATCCGTCACGGCCTTGCCGCCGGCGATCGCTTTCGCGAGGTCGATCTCGATGGGGTAGACGCTTGCGACATGGTGCACGATGACGCCGACCGGACGGCGGTCCCTACCGGTCCCGGCCATCGGCTTACGCCAGTCCGCGTCCGAGAGCCCTTCCACGAAGGCAGCCAGGCCGGCCGCCCCTTTCTCGATCCGATCCGCCAGGGATTCTGCGCGACGACCCATGGAGACCTCCTTTCTCGTAGAGCGAGCCAGAAGCATATTTCAAGGGGTCCGAGCGGCGCGAGGCCGACCCGCGCCGCGTTCAAGACGCCGGACGGGAGGGCCGACGGACCGTGACTTCGGCGCCCACCTCGATCACCATGAGATCCGACCCCAGCTCCAGAGGCCCGGCGTATTTGGTTCGGGTGGGCGCGATCACCTGCTGCTCGGTCGCCATCGGTCGCACGATGTGCGAGTAGACGACGAGCTTCGGCTTGGCGCGCGCGAAGAGCTCTCCGCCCTGCTCGGGCGTCGTGTGATGCGCGAGGATGGTCTTCGCGTGTTCGGCGGGCATCCCCGGCCCCCGGAGAGTTTCCGCCACGGCCACCTCGTGAATCAGCAGATCGACGCCCTGAGCGTAGCGGATCAGGGTCTCGGAGGGACGCGTGTCTCCCGACAGAACGACCGACCGGCTGGCGAAGTCGATCCGATACCCGAACGCCGGCTTGATCGGCAAGTGGTCGACCTCGAATGCGGTGACCTTGACTCCGTTCTTCTCGTACACGACACCCTCTTCGATGTCTCTGGCGAGGATGACGACGCCGTCGGGCGCCGCGCGGTCGTCATAGAGCCGAATCCGAATGTCGTATTCGTAGGCCTCCTCGAGATGGGACATCATTTTCTCGGTCCCTCTCGGGCCCCATACGCGGAGCGGGGTGTCGCGCTCGCCGACGAGCCAGCCGGTCAACCAGAGATCCGGGAATCCGACCACGTGGTCCGAGTGCAGGTGTGTCAGGAAGACCCCCTGAATATCCTTCCAGCTCGTGTTGATCTGGGTGAGCCGTTGCAGCGCGCCCCGGCCGGCGTCGAAGAGCAATTTCTGCCCGCCGGCCTCGACCAGAATGCTCGGGCCGAACCGATTCATCACCGGCGACGGTGAGCCCGTTCCCAGAAGTGTCACCCGGATGCCCTGACCACTGGCGGAGGGCGAGAAGCCGGCGAGCAGGAGAACGGCGATGCCCAGACCCTGACGAGCGCGTGTCGAAATCATGAAGGCTCTCCTTGGATCTGCAACGCCAGCTTGACCGGCGCCACAACCGCGCCACTCTCACACCTGGGCATACAACGCCGTGCTCAGGTACTTCATCCCGGAATCCGCCGCGATCGTGACGACGGTGTGGTTCGGTCCAATGCGGGCGGCGACGTGCAACGCCACCGCGGCGTTTCCTCCCGTGGACGTGCCCGCAAAGATCCCTTCTTCCCGGGCGAGCCGCCGGGCGGTCGCCATCGCGTCCTCTGTCGAGATCGTCTGGATCTCGTCCGCGAGCGTTTCGGTCCACAACGGCACGACGAAGCCGGCGCCGACGCCCTCGATTTTGTGGGACCCGCTCGGCCTGCCGGACAACACGGCCGACTCCGCGGGCTCGACCGCGACGACGTGCACCGCTTCGTTACGGTCCCGAAGGCGCGTCGAGATCCCGCGCAGCGACCCGCCCGTGCCGACGCTCTGCACGAAGGCGCTCACCCGTCCCTCCGCCTGCTCCCAGATCTCGTCGCCCATCCTTTCGTAGGTCGCCAGCTGATCCGTGTTGTTCAACTGATCCGTCCAGTAGCTCCCGGCGGCGGCGGCGAGTCGTCTCGCGGTCTCCACCATCTCCAGAGTCAGCGCCTTCGTCATACCGCCGCCCGGGCTGGCCACGAGCGTGAGACGGGCGCCCAGAGCCATCATGTGGTCCCGCTTCTCCTTGCTGAACGCGTCCGATGTCACGATCTGAAGAGGAATGCGCTTCGCCGCGCATACGAAGGCGAGCGACACGCCCGTGCTTCCACCGGTGTATTCGAACACCGAGCCGCCGGGCCGGAGCCGCCCGTCCGTCTCGGCCGCCTCGACCATCGCGCGCGCCATGCGGTCCTTCATGCTCCCTGTCGGGTTTTCGTATTCCAGCTTGAGCAGGATCCTGGCGCTTCCCGCCGGGACCAGGTGCTGGAGCGGAACGAGCCTCGTTCCGCCGATCGTGTCGAGCACCGTCACGCTGAAGTCTCCGTGTCCGCGACATGGTATTCGCTCTGAACCAGGCCGCTCGGATAGTCGCGGGTCGCCACGTGACGCAGCCGGATATCGCGCGGAAGGGTTCCGAAGAGAGGAACTCCGTCTCCAATGAGCACGGGAACGCGAGTGATGATCAGCCGGTCGATGAGCCCCGCGCGCAGGAATCCTTGGATTGTGACGCCGCCGTCGACGTAGAGATGATGTGCGCCGGTCGAGGCGAGTTGTGAAACGATTTGAGTCGGAGGGCCGGCCATCCGGTCGACGACGCCTCCCTTGGCCCTGCCCCTGGCCGCGGAGAGGTCAATGGGGCCGCTGCTCAGGACCACGACGCGCTTGTCCCCATAGGGCCACGCTTCGAAGCCGAGGACCGTCTCGAACGTCTTGCGCCCGATCACGAGCGCATCCACGCTCGCCATGAACTCGTCGTATCCGTGGGGCTCGCCCCGCCCGCCGGAAGCCAGTCGAGGTCGCCGTTGGGCCGTGCGATGAAGCCGTCCACGCTGGTGCCGATAAAGACCGAGACCGTCATCGGAGACTCCTCATCTGAACCTCAGCGCGATTGCCGGACCCCCGGCGCCGCCCGATGCGACGTTTCGTGGAATCGACTGCACGCTGGCTGCGAGTCGTTGCGTCAATCCGTCATCCCGGATCGCCGCGAGTTCGCCACCCGGATACTTCGAAGCGGCGTAGATAAGGTACGCCCGGCGGCGGTCTCTCGTTTCAGGCGGAAGGATGTCTTCCCGATCGATCGCGCCGCGTTGGGTCTGCTGGCGCGACTACGAACGAGGCGTCTCGTGGTCGGTGAGCACCGGCAGGAAGCGCTCCCACGGGCCCACCTCGTGGCGGAGTTGCTTCGCCATGACGCGGGCGATCTGCGCGATGTGCCCGAAGTCGTGCGCGATCCAGGTCGCCAGAAGCTGGCGCAGGGTGACGGGTCCCAGGCTGGGATGAATGCCGGTCAGGTCGAGCGCGGCGGGAGTTAACCGCCACGAGCGAAGCAGCGCGAGATTGGCTTCGCGGAGCCGGGCGAATTCCTCCAGCAAGTCGCGGAGCGGACGGCCGGCGTTGCGAGCACGATGCCGGAGGCGGTCGTAGGGCTCGAAGAGAGGGTTCGGACCCTGCGCCAGGATGATGCGGGCCCGAGGGACCCAATCCGTTTCCTCCCCGTCGATCAGGTGACCGACGACGTCGAAGGGACTGAAGGTGTCGGGTCCTTCCCCCGCGCGCGTCCACGGATCCGGAAGGCCGTCCAGCAGGGCGTGCAACGCACCGGGCGTTCTCGCGAGGGTCTCGGCGGAAAGCTCGACATCGAAGTTCATACCCGGGGCTCCTTCCGCCTCCGCCTCACGATATGGGTTTCAGGGATTACATCAAGCTCGAGCCTACTGGAGCCGCGGGTCAGCCCGCACCGTGGTCTTTAGCGGGAGCGCGGCAACCGGATCAGCCATC
>JBBQNC010000004.1:0-37664 GCA_038329555.1 Thermoanaerobaculia bacterium | reverse complement strand
GCCGTGGCGAAATTGTGGGCGGCGCGCGACGTCCAACCCGGGTCCTCGTCCTCTTCGAAGTGCTCGAGAGCCTCGGCGAAGGCCTCCCGCGCGCGCGAAAGGCTCGCCGCCGGCCCGGGACTCCCGAGAAAGACGGCGAGGGTGTGGAGGAACCGAGCCCGGGCACCGGCGTCGGCGAAGCCGAGCCCTGCCCGGGCGTCCCACAGGTCGTCGGCGAGCGCGCGCGCGGTTTCCGCCTCCTCCCCGTCGCGAAGCTCCTCCTGCGCCCGGAACCACTCCCGGTAAGCGGAGGCGGGATCCGCGGCGAAGGCGTCGCGGAAATGCCGCAGCAGCGGCTCGCGACCGGCCAACGGCTAGGCGGCGGGGCCGGGCCGGCGCGTCGGGGTGAGGCGCGGTTCGGCCGTCGGGGCGCGATGCGTGGGCGTCGCGCCGACGGGAGTCGACGGAGCCGGCCCCTTCTCTTCGTAGATGACGCCGGGAGTGCGGTCGTAGATCGAAGAGCTGGACGGGGTCGTCACCGGCATCGGCGTCGCGGCGGCCGCCGTCGGCGTGAGGGCCGGCGTGGCGGTGGGGGCAGCGGAGAGCGGGGGATCTCCGGGGGCCTTCTTCGTCGTCCCGCAGGCTCCTGCCGAGATGAGCGCCGCGGCGAGGAGGGCGGCGTACGCCCGTCGCCGTTGCGATCGGAACGCGTTCGATTCTTCCCGCGGCGTTCCCGTCGGGGAGGGCGGGACGCCGGAAATTCGGGCGAATGCCGCGATCTGCATGGGGCCTCCCCCTTCCGGAACTAGCCTACCTCTTCCCCAGCCGCGGCGAGCCTCGCGACCGCTGGTCTAACATCGGCGCCGTGCCCTCGCTGATGCGCGAAACGGTCGCCCTGCGGCTCTGGGCGTGGCGCCGCATCCCGCTGCTCGCTTGGATCCGGCCGACGGTCGTCGCGATGGACGGGGACCATTGCATCCTGCGGGTTCCGCTCCGTCGCAGGACCCGCAACCATCTCGGGTCGATGTACTTCGGCGTCCTGTGCTCGGGGGCGGACGCCGCGGCCGCGCTGCTCGGGTTCCGGCTGTTGAAGGGACGCGAGGCCCGCGTCTCCGTCATCTTCAAGGACGTCCGGGCCGAGTTTCTGAAGCGGCCGGAGGCCGACGTGCATTTCGCGTGCGAGCAGGGCCGGGAGATCCGCGCGCTCCTCGACCGCGCCGAGCAGAGCGGCGAACGGGAAAACCTGCCGGTGCACGTCGTCGCCACGGTGCCGACGATCTCCGGCGACGAGCCGGTCGCCCGCTTCGTGCTGACTCTCTCCGTGAAGCGACGGAGTGTTCCGCCCGCCTGAACGGTTAATAGACGCGCCTCCCCGGTTCACGACTCCGTCTTTTTTGGGGAGGATCGGGTGATCGGGTGATCCGGTGATCGGGTGATCAATCGGTCGATCGGGTGATCGTACGATCGGGGCATCGGGTGATCGTGTCATTGGGTCATCTGGGAAATCGCGCCGCGATGACACCCTGGCGGATCCGGGGATAAAGAAGCGCCCTGGACCCCCAGGGGTCCGGGGCGCGCGGGACACTGCGGGCCGCCGGTCTTCCCGACCGCTCGCGGCGAGACCATCAGGACTTCTTCGAGGCCCCCTTTTCGAATTCACTCGACGTCGAGGAGTAGGAGCCGCTGCCGGTTGAGCCGGAGCCGCTCTCCGAGGTTCCGCTTCCGCCGGTGCGTCCGCTCGAGGCGGATGTGCCGGTCGAACCGGACGAACCGGTCGACGCCGACGATCCCGTGGCTCCGCTGCCGCTGGCCTCGCGGTTCTCGGAGTCGCGGCGGGACTCGTCCCGCTTCGATTCGTTGTCCGATCCGAAAATGGAGCTCAAGAAGCCCTGCTTCGACTTGAGGCGGTTGTGGACGTCCTTGACGCCGTTCAGGTTCTCCACCGCCTCTTCCGCCATGCGCTTCTGGCGGCGATCCTCGACGGCGCCCTCCAGGGTCACTTCGCCCGCGACCACGATGACCTCGATCTCGGAGGCGTCGATCTCGGAGTGCTGCTCCAGACGTTCGCTCACGTCCTCCTTGATGCGGTCGTCCGAGCGCCTGTATCCCTTCGGACCGCGTCCGGCGAATCGGCCGCGCTGCTGGCTCTGACCCGAGGAGCCATAGCCGCCGGTCCAAGAGGATCCGCCCTGCGATCCGTAGGAGCCGGCGAACCCGCCCTGGCTTCCGCTTCCTCCGCCGTACGACTCGCGTCCCTCGGAGGCGTACGAAGGGCCGGAGCCCGGAGAGCCGTATCCCTGCGAGCCGTAACCCCGGGGTCCGTAGCCTTGAGAGCCGTATCCCTGAGAACTGTTCCCCTCGGATCCGTAGCCCTGAGAGCGCTCACTGCCCTGAGATCCCTGAGAACCATGGCTCTGAGATCCCTGAGACCCGTGACCCGGGGAGCCGGTCCCCGAGCCGGAGTTCTGCGAGCCCGAACCGTAGTTCTGGGAGCCGTAGCCACCCTTCGAGTCTCCCGAACCGGATCCCGATCCGAAGCCGCTCCCGCCTTCGCTTCCGCGTCCGCTCCCATAGGACGAGTCGCCATAACCCCCGCGGAAGTCGGAGCCGTATCCCTGCGTCCCGGCGCCGTAGACGCCCTGACCCGTTCCGAACTGGCGCTGCGAGCTCGACCCGGTCCCGAAGCCCCCCTGCGAGGAGCCCGATCCCTGCGAGCCCTGCGAACCGGAGCCCTGGGACCCGAAGCCTTGGGTGCCGTACGAGCCGGAGGAGCCCTGAGAGCCGTAGCCCTGACTTTGCTGGCCTCCCCACTGCGAGCCTTGAGAACCCGAGCCCTGAGAACCCGAGCCCTGAGAACCCGAGCTCTGGGAGTTTCCGGAATTCTGCGACTCGTAGCCGCGGTTGGCGCCACCCGACTCGCTCGTGGACTGACCGGGTCGCCACTCGCTCTCGGAGCCGCGCCCCTGTCCGGAGATCGATCCGGTCGACGTGTTCCCGGTGTTCCCTCGCTCGGTGTTCCCGCGCTCGCGATCCCAACGATCGCGGTTTTCGTTTTCCCGTTCCCGGCCAAAGCCGGTGCCTTGATCCGCCATGTCTCCCCCTTTCAGGAAGTCTGTTTTTTTCCGGGCGTTCCCAGGTGCGCAGGCGGGGTGTGTTGCACCGGACACCCACGAAAAGTTGCAACAAATGTGCCGGTGAGATCGCCGATCGCGCGTGGCTAGCGCGGCAAAAACGCCGTCCACGATGGCATGAAAACGTGCTCCGCCCCGCCGGAGGGAGAGAGGGAAAGGACGCGAGGCGGAGGCGCTGCCCGGAGAATCTACAGGGCGCGGCGGTAGGTCGAGGCGTCCTGCTTCCAGACGACGACGCCGCAGAATCGGTCTCCCTCTGGACAGACCGGCCGGACCTGTGCGTGGTGTCGCAGTGTGCAGGGCGGCAGCAGCCACGGACCGATGCGGGGGTTCACTTCGCGGATCTGGAGCGCCTCGTCCAGGGAAGCGCGCCAGATTTCTTCCTGCGCGTTGTAGCAGAGGCGCATCGCAAACTTGTGGTGCAGGTTCAGGAGATCGGCCGACTCCGTGAAACGAATTGCGACGGCGTTCGGTAGCAGATACGCGGCGTACTCGTCCGCGACCCCGCGGCTGCGCAGGATCCCGATCGCCTCCCAGGTCTCCGCCATCGACCGCCGGTAGATCTCCGCCGCTTCCGGAATGTCTTCGACGAGCATCGGAACGACGAAGTCCGGATCCTCCGTCAGGTACGCCGGCAGCGCCGGTCGCGACGCCGGCGTCATCCGGTGGCGCTGGTCCTGACTGTCCGCCGTGTGCGAGAGCTTCTTGCGGAAGGTGTAGGACGGGTGGAAGAGCGCCCGCGAGAGCTTGCCGTGCGTCGTCAGCGTGAGCGTCTCGCCGAGAAGGGGGTTCTTCGCGGGGTCGAGGACCAGCCGGATCGCGTCGTCGTCGGAGAGGCCGGCGCGGGGAAGCCCGAGGACCTCGCGCACGGCGGCGGCGAGGATCTCCTCGTTGTTCGCCTTCCAGTCGACGAGCCTCGAGACGCGTCCCGCGAGGTCGGCATCGAACTCCTCCCGAAACGCCCGTCCCGAGGCCGGCGACCGATCCCGCTGCGCCTCGAAGAACGCGTGCTCGGGCGTCTCTTCGAGCGGGATCGGGTCCTGTAGCACCGCGCGATAGAGAGGATCGTGCCGGAGAACCTCCTCGACCATCCGGCCGACGACCTCGCGCTGTTCCGTCGGCGCGTCGGAGGACTCGCAGAGCCGCCAGTAGCGGAAGAGCGTGATGCCGGAGACCGTGTGGTACAGGTACGCGAACGTCGCGACGGGCAGCACATATCGCGCGATCTCCTGGGCCCGCTTCTGGACGGCGCCCGCGAATTTCGCCCGGCCGTCGCCACGCGTCCGGCCCGGAAAAATCCCGAAATACCGCTCCCCGGCGAGGGGCGTCAGGAGCTCCGTCAGCCGCCCGTATGCGGCCTGCTGCCGCCGCGCCGCGGACTCGAAGATGTCACGCTCCGCGGGGAGCATCGGCGGCACCGCGAATTGCCCCGGCTTGACCTCCACGTATCGCTGCGACACCTGCTCCGAGTTGTAGAAGGGGTGGCTGTGCAGGAAGCTCCAGAGGAACTGTCGCGAGACGTTCTCGAGCGCGAACTGGAAATGCGCGTGCTGAAAGGTCGTGTGATGGCCCGCTCCGTAGATCGACCGGGCGAGAGCGTCCCGTCTCTCCGGCTTCGCCGACGCCTGGTCCTCGGTGACGATTCCCTTCGACGAGTAGCAGGTGCGAGCCGTCGCGACGACGTTCTCGAAGGGCCGCGAGAAGGCGTTCACGAGGCGGACCTTCGGAGCGGGCGACGAGAAGGGAAAGCGCGCTCCGGTCGTCGGAAGGGAAGACATGATTATTTTGGTGATTATCCAACGAATCCGATGCGCAGAACGAGCTCGCGCGGCCGCGGCGCCTTTCCCGGCGGGGGAAATACCGAAGTCCCCCGCGAGCGTTCTCCCGAATGGAGAAAACGGAGTACGCTCCTCCTCCGAGCGCCCGAATGAAGCTGCCCATCTACCTCGACAACCACGCCACGACCCCGGTCGACCCGCGCGTCCTCGACGCGATGATGCCGTACCTGACGACCGCCTTCGGCAACGCCGGATCGCGGAGCCACGTCTTCGGATGGGAAGCCGAGGCCGCGGTCGACGAGGCGCGCTATCAGCTGGCCTCCGCCCTCCACACGCTCGACAAGGAAATCGTCTTCACCAGCGGAGCGACCGAGTCGGACAACCTCGCCCTCTTCGGGGTCGCCCGCGCGTATCGCGATAAGGGAAACCACCTGATCACGGCGCAGACGGAGCACCACGCCGTCCTCGACACGTGCCACGCGCTCGAGAAGGAAGGGTTCGCCGTCACGTTCCTGCCGACGGACGGGGCGGGCCGGATCTCCGCGGAACAGGTCGAAAAGGCGATCACGGATCACACGGTGCTCGTGTCCCTGATGCACGCGAACAACGAGATCGGAACCATCCACCCCCTGGCCGCGATCGGGGCGGTGTGCCGGGCGCGCGGCGTTCTGTTTCACACGGACGCCGTGCAGGGCTTCGGAAAGGTGGCCTTCGACGTCGACGCGATGAAGGTGGACCTCGCATCCATCACCGCCCACAAGATCTACGGCCCAAAGGGGGTCGGAGCGCTCTACGTCCGGTCCCGCAATCCGCGCGTCCGCGTCGCTCCGCTGATCGTGGGCGGTGGGCAGGAGAAGGGGCTGCGCTCCGGCACGTTGAACGTCCCCGGAGTCGTCGCCCTCGGGAGAGCGGCGGCGATCTCCGTCGCGGAGCTCGCTCCCGAAGCGCGGCGGCTGCGGCTGCTCCGCGAGCGGCTCCACCGGGGCATCGTCTCCTCCGTCACCGGAGTCACCGTCAATGGCCCGCCTCTCCCGACGATCAACGCGGAGGGCAATCTCCCGCCCGGCGAAGACGACGGCCGGCTGCCGGGCAATCTCAACCTGTCGTTTGCGGGTGTCGAGGGCGAGGCCCTTCTTCTCGGGATGAAGGACGTGGCGGTTTCCTCCGGCTCGGCCTGCACCTCCGCGTCTCTCCAACCCTCGCACGTCCTGAAGGCGCTCGGCGTCGCCGACGATCTCGCGCACGCTTCGATCCGCTTCGGCCTCGGGCGTTTCACGACGGAGGAGGAGATCGACTTCGCGATCGCGGCCACGGCTACTGCCGTACGCCGGCTGCGCGAGCTTTCTCCGTTCGAGATCCGGGCTCTCTAGGCCCCCGCTCCCGCGCGATCGCCATGCTCGCGGATCTCGTCCGAAGCCTTCCCGCGTACGCGGACCTGCTCGCGCGGGTACGCGCCGGGGAGCGCCCCGTCGTGGCGGGCGGGGCGGGCGCCCTGTCCGGCCTGATCCTCGGTGCGCTGTCCGGGGACCTCGCGGCACCGATCGCGATCGTCGTCCCCGACGAGAAAGCGGCGGAGATCGTGACGGGCGATCTCGCGGCCGCGGGCCTGACCCGTGTCTTTCACGCGCCGGCGCCGACCCTGACGCCCTATCAGCGCATCCCGCCTTCGCTCAAGGCGCGCCGCGACGAGTTTGGCCTTCTCGCCGCGCTGCAGAACCCCGACACGGTCCAGGCGATCGTCGTGCCGGCGAGGGCGCTCTTCGCCCGGCTGCCCTCGCCCGAGACCTTCGCGGGTCTTCTCCTCGCGTTGCGCGAAGGGGAGGAGATCTCTCTCCCGCGTTTCGTCGCGCGCCTGACCGCCGTCGGGTACCGGCGTTCGGACCTCGTGATCGAGACCGGGGACCTCGCGGTGCGCGGCGGGCTCTTCGACGTCTTCGCGCCCGATCGGGAGCTGCCGATCCGCGTCGAGCTCGACGGCGACCGCGTCGCGTCCATTCGCGTGTTCGACCCCGACACACAGCGTTCGCGCGAGAGGCTCTCGTCCGTCGTCCTGCCGCCCTTCGCGACCGCGCGCGAGTCGGACGAGGAGCGGTCCCTTCTGATGGAGAGGCTCGGCCGGTTCCCGTCCGAGGTCGAGCGCGTCGTCTTCGCTCCCGCCGTCTCTCCGATGCCCGCGGGGTGGCTCGATCATGCGCACCGTGCCGTCGTCGCCATCCTGGAGCCCGCCTCGGTCGAGGAGGAGATCGAGGGCTTCGCGGAGCGGCTGGCGTCCGACCGGGACCCGGAACGTGACCCGTTCTCGCCCGAAGACCTCGCGCACCCGGTCGAGCGCATCCGCCGCGGGCTCGAGGGCGCGGCCCTCCGGTTCGATCGGGTCGGCCTCTCGGCCGACGGCGGACCCCTCCTGCGCCTTCCCGCCGAGTCGATCGCCGGCCACGCGGGGCGGACCCGGGAGGCCGCTGAAGAGATCGGCCGCGCCATCGCAAACGGGGAGGAAGCCATCGTCGCCGTCCGTCCGACCGGAGGCGCGGAGAAGCTGCGACGCTTCGCGCTCGAGTACGGTCTCCACGTCTCGTCGGAGCGCCGGGAAGGCGCTGTCATTTCGGTTCCGGCCGAGATCTCGGGAGGCTTTCGGATCCGCGAGCCGCGGATCTCCGTCTATTCGGAGGCGGAGATCTTCGGCGAGGAGAAGGCGGTCTCGACGTCCCGCCGCCGCCCTTCCGAGGCGTTTCTCTCCGACCTGAGGGACCTGAAGATGGGCGACGGCGTCGTCCACCGCGACTACGGCATCGGCGTCTTCAAGGGGTTGAAGCGCGTCCCCGTGGAAGGGGAGGAGCGAGAGTTCATGGAGATCGGCTACGCCGACGAGAAGACCCTGCTCCTGCCGGTCGAGCGCTTCGATCTCGTGCAGAAGTACTCCGGCGTCGAGGGGACCGAGCCGACGCTCGACCGCCTGGGGGGGGCCGGATGGGCGAAGCGCAAGGCCTCCGTCAAGAAGGCGATGCGCGACATGACCGATCAGCTCCTGAAGCTCTACGCGCGCCGCAGTCTCGCCGACGGGTTTGCCTTCTCGAAGGACTCCCCCTGGCAGAAGGAATTCGAGGACGCGTTCGAGTACGTCGAGACGCCGGATCAGGCCCAGGCGATCGCCGACGTCAAGCGCGACATGCAGTCGAGCAAGCCGATGGACCGCCTTCTCTGCGGCGACGTCGGCTACGGCAAGACCGAAGTGGCAATGCGCGCCGCGTTCAAGGCCGTTCTCGACGGCAAGCAGGTGGCGGTGCTGGCGCCGACGACCATCCTGGCGGACCAGCACTTCCACACGTTCCAGCGGCGCTTCGCGGCGTTCCCGGTGACGATCGATCTCCTTTCGCGCTTTCGATCGCGCGCCGAGCAGCAGGAGATCCTGCGCAAGGCGGCCGACGGCACCGTCGACATCCTGATCGCGACGCACCGGATGCTGGCGAAGGACCTGGCGTTTCGCGACCTCGGCCTCCTCGTCGTCGACGAGGAGCAGCGCTTCGGAGTCGCCCAGAAGGAAAGACTCAAGGAGTGGAAGGCGTCGATCGACGTCCTCTCGATGTCGGCGACTCCCATCCCGCGGTCGCTCCATTTGTCTCTATCCGGTCTGCGGGACCTCTCGATCATCGAAACGCCGCCGCGAGACCGCCTGGCGATCGAGACACAGGTCGTGCCCCGCAAGCCCGAGGTGATCCGCGAGGCGATCGAGGCCGAGCTCGAGCGCGGCGGCCAGATCTTCTTCGTGCACAACCGCGTCGAGTCGATCGGCCGCGTGAAGCAGGAGCTCGAGGCGCTTCTCCCCAACCTCCGGATCGCCGTCGCTCACGGCGCCATGCGGGAGAACGAGCTGGAAAAGGCCATGGTGCGGTTCACGTCCCGGGAAGCGGACCTCCTCCTCGCGACGACGATCATCGAGAACGGTCTCGACATCCCCTCGGCCAACACGATCCTGATCGACCGGGCCGAGGCGTACGGGCTCGCGCAGCTCTATCAGCTCCGGGGCCGCGTCGGCCGCAGCGACAAGCCGGCCTCCGCCTACCTCCTGATCCACGAGACGGCGGCGCTCTCCGAAACCGCGCGGCGGCGGCTCGCTTCGATCCAGGAGTTCTGCGACCTCGGGGCGGGATTCCGCATCGCTGCGAAGGACCTCGAGATCCGCGGCTCGGGCAACATCCTGGGCGGCGAGCAGTCGGGCCAGATCGCGTCCGTCGGCTTCGAGACCTACCTCTCTCTGCTCGAGGAGATGATCCACGAGATCAAGGGAGAGGAGCCCGTGCCCGAGCGCTCCGTCACCCTCTCGCTCGGACTCGACCTCACGATCCCCCACACGTACGTCCCGGACGAGAACTGGCGAATGATGATCTACAAGAAGATCGCCCGCGCGAGGGATGACGCCGCGCTGGTCGAGACGGAGCGCGAGATCGCCGACCGTTTCGGCGAGCCCCCCGACGCCGTCCGCCGGCTCGTGGCGTACTCCCGGCTCCGATCGCGCGCGGAGAAGATCGGCGTGACCTCGCTCACCCGCCAGGCCGGCCAGGTGCATCTGCGGTTCGCCGAGGACGCCCGGGTCGACGGGGACCGCCTCCTCGAGTTCGTCCGGCGCACCCGGGGAGCGCGTCTGTCGCCGGCGCGGGTCCTCTCGGCGCCGTCACCGCCCGGGGACGCCCTCCTGCCCGAGCTCGCCGCCTGGCTGGCGGAATTTGCGGCGTGATGGGGAGCTGGGGTCAGTCGTGCATTTCGGCCTTTCCGCACGGAGAGGCACGGAACCGGCCCTCGAGTCTCGACTCGGGGAACTTCCGATAGAGTCGCCGTGTTAGGGAGTTTTCATGAAGCTCAGAGCCCTCGGAGTCGCCGCCGCCGTGTCGTTCGTGCTCGTTCTGCCCGCCTTCGGCGCGGAGCTCGTCGAGCGGATCGTCGCGCGCGTCAATGACCGGCTGATCACGCAGACCGAGTTCGACAAGCGGGTCGCCGCCGCGCAGCATGCCCCCAACGCTCCGACGGATCCGGCGCAGCTGAAGAAGGAGGTCCTGGACGACCTCATCCGCGAGAAGCTGCTCGACGAGCGCGCCCGGGAGCTCGGTTCGGGCGTTCTCGCGACCGACGCCGAGGTCGAAGAGGCGGTCGAGCGCGTCAAGCGGCAGTACAACCTGGCGACCGACCAGGAGTTCGACGCGGCGCTCGCCTCCTCGAGCATGACGCGCGACGACTTGAAGCGCCAGATGAAGGAAACGATCACGCTGCAGAAGGTCATCGGCCGGGACGTCACCGGCAAGATGGACGTGAGCGACGACATGCTGCGCCTGGAGTACGAGCGCCAGAAAGACCAGCTGTACAAGGTGCCGCCGCAGGCGCGGGTCTACGAGATCGTGATTCGCTTCCCGCCCAACGACGCGTCCGCCCGCGAGAGGGCCGTGGCGAGGATCGAGGAGGCTCGCGCGAAGATCGCCGGCGGGGCGAAGTTCGAGGACGTCGCGAAGGAGTACTCGGAGGGAAACGCCAAGAGCCGGGGCGGCGATCTCGGCACCGTGTCGCGGGGCGAGCTCCTCCCGGCCCTGGACGCGACGGTCTTCGCGGACCCGCCCCAGGAGGCGCCTCCACCGGTGCTCCAGCCGGGCTCGGTCCACCTCTTCCGCGTCGTGGATCGCCATCCCGCGGGCTACAAGCCCTTCGCCGCGGTGAGCGAGGACCTGAAGAAACGGATCAACGAAAACCTCTACGACAAGCGGTTTTCCGAGTTCATCGAGCACCTGCGCCGCGAGGCCTACATCAAGATCTACGACCCCGCTCTCGCGAAACTGGAAGAAAAGAAGGCCTGAGCCGGGATCGGTTGATTCCGGGAGACCGTCTCGTCCCGTGACGCGATCGATCCTTCGGCTCGACATTCTCCTTCCGCCGTTCTTCTCTTTCGACGCCGTGGTGCGATCTCACGGCTGGTACGACCTTCCGCCCTTCCGCTACGATGCCGCCTCGCGGACCCTCGAGACGGTCGTCTCGTCCGGGGCGACGGGAACAACGGGAGCGGCGGTCCGATTCGAGGCGGGCGACGGCGTTCTGCGCGCTTCGGCAGACGGCGTGTCTCGCGCCCGCCTCGCCGCGATGACCCGCCGCGTGTTCTCGCTCGACCTCGATCTTTCGGGCTTTGCCGCCTCGATCTCGAAGGAGACCGGACTCGTCCGCGCGCTCTCCCGAGGCGGCGGCCGCATGCTGCGGGCGCCCTCCATCTTCGAGGACGCGGTGAAGATGCTCTTCACGACGAACTGCTCGTGGGCGGCGACGCGCGGAATGGTGACGCGGCTCGTCGCCCTTGCGGGCGCGGGCGGAAGGGCCTTTCCCGCCGCGGCCGACGTGGCGCGTTTCACGCCGGCGCGGATCGAGCGGGACGTCCGGTGCGGTTACCGCGCCTCGGCTCTCGCGCGGCTCGCCCGGCGCGTCGCCTCCGGTCGGCTCGACCTCGCGCGGTGGGAAGATCCCGCACGCCCGGCGGCCGAAGTGCGCGAAGAGATCATCGAAGAGCGCGGCTTCGGGCCCTACGCGGCCGAGGGCCTCCTGCGCATCCTCGGCCGCCACGACTTTCTCGCGCTCGACTCCTGGACGCGGCAGAAGTACCGCAGCCTCCATCCGGGCCCCGTGAAGAAGACGGACGCTTCGATCGCGCGCCGCTACGCGCGCTTCGGCGCCCATCGCGGGCTCGCGCTCTGGCTCGATCTGACACGCGACTGGCACGAGGGCGAAGAGACTTCGGCCGCGGCGTTCGCTGCGCGAACAGGCGGCCGAGAGGTCGCTTCGCTCGGGAAAACGCGGGAGGGAGAGCCACCAGGCCGTCGCCGTTGACTCCAGCCGTCGCGTCCTCGCGCGCCGCATTCCTTGATGACCCGATGACCCGATTGCAGCCGTTGACCTGATCCCTCGATCAATTCCGCTCGATCACCCGATCTTCCGATTGATCACCCGACCCGATCACTGATTCGGTCCCCTGCGGCGCTTCTTCCTCCCTTACGCCCGTTTAGCGCTCCTTATTTTGTAAGGAAAAGGCTTTTCCTTGACTAATAAACCGCGGCACTCCTAACATGCGCCGCAGTGGACTAATCTGGAAAGAAGTGGGAGAAAGTGGTTCCGGGCGTCGCGTCCGGAGCAACTCAATTGAACAATGGACCGTTTCCGCGGGAGCGCTCCGGCTCGGCTGGACGAAAAAGGCCGCGTCAAGGTACCGAACCTCTTCCGACAGCAGATCGAAGAGGCCTTCGGGCCCGAGCTGTTCGTCACCTCCCTGCACGGAAAAGAGGTCCTTCTCTACCCGCTGCCGATGTGGCGCGCCCTGGAGGAGAAGCTCGCCTCTCTCCCCGCGATCCATCGCGCGAAGACCCGGTTTTTGGAGCGCGTCAACTTCTTCGGTCAGGACGCCGCCATGGACGGCCAGGGACGGGTTCTCGTTCCGCAGATCCTGCGGGACACCGCAAAGCTTCCGGCGGATCTCGTGGTGACCGGCAACATCGACCACCTCGTGGTCTCCGATCGCAGCGCGCTGGCGGAGCGGCTCGCGAGCGAGGACTTCACGTCTGAAGACTACGACGCGCTTTCGAAGCTGCTCGGATGAGCTGCGATTGCGAACGGGAGACAGGAGACGCACGACGTTGAGAGGCCCCCGCACAGGCCTGTTCTTGCCGCCGAAACGGTTCTCTGGCTCGCGCCGGAGCGTGGCGGATTCTTCGTGGACGCGACGGTCGGCGCGGGGGGCCACGCCGCGGCGCTCCTCCAGGCGAACCCGGACCTTCGGCTGCTCGGACTCGACCGCGACCCCGACGCGCTCGATCTCGCGCGCGAGCGGCTCGCCTCCTTCTCTTCGCGCGTCGAGCTCCTTCGAAACGACTTCGCCGACCTCGATCGCGTTCTCGAAGGCCGGCCCGCGCCCGACGGGATTCTCGCCGACCTCGGCGTCTCTTCCATGCAGATCGACCGCGCGGAGCGCGGCTTTTCGTTTCGCCACGACGGACCACTCGACATGCGGATGGGGCGGGAAGGCCGGACGGCCGCCGACATCGTGTCGACGGCTTCGGTCGAGGAATTGACGCGGATATTCCGCGAATACGGGGAGGAATGGATGGGAGCAAAGATCGCGAGGGGCATCGTCGCGGAACGTAGCGCGGCACCGATCACGTCGACACGGCAGCTCGCCCGGATCGTGGCGAACACGAAGGGTTCCCGCGAAAAGATCGACCCCGCGACGAAGGTCTTCCAGGCTCTTCGCATCGAGGTGAACCAGGAGCTGCTCGCCCTGTCGCGATTCCTCGCGGCCGCCGTGCAGAGGTTGAACTCGCACGGACGGCTCGCCATCCTCGCCTACCACTCGCTCGAGGACCGCATGGTCAAGGAGGCGTTCAAGCGGGACTCCGGCGTCTGCTCCTGTCCGCCGCGCCTTCCGACCTGCGTCTGCGGGTCGCGCATGGCGCTCCGCGTTCTGACCCGGAAGCCGATCGTCGCCTCCGAGGCGGAGCGTCGCGCGAATCCCCGTTCGCGCAGTGCCCGCATGCGGGTCGCGGAGAAGATCGCGGGAGCGTGACGTGAGCTCGGTCGCCTACGCGCAGTCGAAGCGGGTTCAGAACCTGCACTTGACCCGTGAGCGGGACCGCCGCCGCGGCCGGGAGCTTGCCGCGTTCGTTCTCATGCTTCTCCCCATCGCCTCCGCCTTTCTCGTGTACGCCGCCCTTCACATCGAGACGGTTCGTGTCGGGTACGCCCGCGAGGCGCGCACGAAGGCATTCGGCACCCTGACCGAGGAGAACCGGCGCCTCCGCGCCCAGCTCGCTCTCGCGTCGGCGCCGGAACGCGTCGCCGCCGCCGCCGCCCGCAAGGGATTGAAGCCCCCGCGTCCCGGTCAGGTCGAATACGTCGAGGCACCACGGCCATGAACACGCTTCCGCGCCGCCGGCGCAATCTCTTCGCCCTCTTTTTGATCGTCTGGGGGCTCGTCGTGGTGGGCCGCCTCGCGCAGCTCCAGCTGGCGCAGGGCGCGCGATATCGCGCGAAGGCCCAGAAGCAGCAGGAGCGCAAGATCGAGCTCTCGCCGCGGCGCGGTTCGATCCTCGACCGGGAGGGACGAGAGCTCGCGGTTTCGGTCGAGGTCGCGTCCGTTTTCGCGGCCCCCGTCGAAATCACGAACCCGGTCTCCGTCGCCCGGGCGCTGGCGCCGCTTGTCGGCATGCCGGAAAAGGCGCTCCTCGACAGGCTCCGTCTCGACCGGGACTTCGTCTGGATCCTGCGCAAGATCGACGTCGCTCTCGCCGACCGCGTGCGGGCGCTGAAGCTTCCGGGAATCCGCGTCGTCCGCGAGACCAGGCGGTTCTACCCGAAGGGGTCGCTCGCCGCGTCCGTGCTCGGTTACGTCGGCACCGACGACACCGGGCTCGGAGGGGTCGAGTACTCCTACGAGAAAGCGATCCGCGGCAAGCCGGGTCAGATCGTCGCCTTCCTGGACGCCCGCAGGTTCCGATACGGGGAGGCGGAGGCCGCCGCGCGCTCCGAGCAGGAGGGCGCGACTCTCACCCTGTCGCTCGACTCGGGCATTCAGTTCGCCGCCGAGCGCGAGCTCGCCGCCACGATGGCGGAGCTTCACGCGAAGTCCGGAAGCGTCGTCCTGATGGATCCGTGGACTGGCGAGATCCTTGCGATGGCGAGCGCGCCCGCGTTCGACCCGAACCAGTACGGGCGCTACCCCGCGGAAACGCGGCGCAACCACGCGATCTCGGACGCCTACGAGCCGGGCTCGACGTTCAAGATCGTCACGGGGTCGGTGGCGCTCGACGACGGCGTCATCGGGCCCGACGACGTGATCGATACCGGCCACGGCGTCGTCCGGATCGGAAGCGTGACGATCAACGAAGACAAGAACCACGACTACGGCGCGCTGACCCTGGCGGGAGTCCTCGAGCACTCGTCGAACGTGGGCATCATCCGGGTCGGCCTGCGCCTCGGCCCCGACCGGCTGTACGAGGGCGCGAGCCGCTTCGGAATCGGAAAGCCGACGGGGGTAGACCTGCCCGGAGAGACGACGGGGATCTTCCGCCCGCTCTCGCGCTGGTCGTTCCTCTCGAACGCTTCCATCTCGATGGGGCAGGAGGTCTCGCTGTCCGCGCTCCAGCTCGCCCGCGTCGCGTCGGTCATCGCCAACGGGGGCAACCTGGTCCAGCCGCGCCTCGTCACGCGAATCACGCGGCCGGACGGCCGGACCGAAGAGACGAAATCACCGGCGCCCGTTCGCGTGATTTCCGAAGAGACGGCTCGGTCCATGCGGGACATGCTCGTCGGCGTCGTCGAGCGCGGCACGGGAACTGAGGCGGCGATCGCCGGCTTCGCGGTCGGGGGGAAGACGGGAACGGCCCAGAAGGCCGGCCCGGGCGGTTATCAGCCGGGGCGCCACGTGCCGAACTTCGTCGGCTTCGCGCCTGCGGACCATCCGCGGGTCGTCGGGGTCGTCGTGGTCGAGGAGCCGCAGGGAAAGTACTACGCGGCGGCGGTCGCGGCTCCGCTCTTCTCGCGCGTCGTCTCGCAAGCGCTCGGAATCCTCCGCGTCGCTCCCGAGGAGCAGCGCCTTCCCTCGACCGTGCTCTCTTCGCTTCCCGCGCGGTATCCGCCCGGCCTCGTTCCGGTCTCGTCGCGGCGGACCGAGCCCTCCGACGCCGTCGCGGGAGAGGCGGCCGTCGCGGCCGTCTCGGGCGAGGGCTCCGTTCCCGACGCGACCGGGCTCTCGGCTCGGCAGGCTCTCGCGCTCTTCGGGAGGCTCGGGGTCGCGGTCCAGCTTCAGGGCGCCGGCTTCGTCACGTCTCAGACCCCGGCCGCGGGTGCGCCGCTCAAGGCCGGTTCCGTCGAGACCCTGGTCCTTTCGGAGTCGGCTCCGTCGGTCGCGCGCGCCGCCGGCGGCCGCGAGGAGACGAGCTCGATCCCGTACCGTCCTTGAAGCTCATGGATCTTCCTGCCGTCATACCCGGGGCCGAGATCGACCAGCCGGCGCCGGAGGCGGTGATCTCGCGGGTATCCCACGATTCGCGGACCGTCGAGCCGGGCGACCTGTTCGTCGCGATCCGCGGCTCCCGCCGCGACGGGCTCGAGCACGTGGCGGAGGCCATCTCGCGCGGAGCGGCGGCCGTCGTGTCGGACCGGGAGAGGCTGGCCGGGACCGCCGTGCCGTGGGTCCGCGTCGAGAACCCGCGCCGCGCGCTCGCGCTCGTCGCCGCCCGCCTCGCCGGAGACCCGGCGGAGCGGTTGATCCTCGCGGGCGTGACCGGAACCAACGGCAAGACCACGACGGCGACCCTGCTGTCGGCCATCCTCGGGCGCCGCTGGGGCCGCGCCGGATTCCTCGGCACGGTCGGGTACCGCACCGGCGTCCGCGAGATCGAGGCGGCTCGGACGACTCCGGACGCGACCCTGCTCCAGTCCCTTCTGGCCGAGATGGCCGGCGCCGGAGTGCCGGCGGCCGCGATCGAGGTGAGCTCCCACGCCCTGGCTCTCGACCGCGTGGCGGGAACGCGCTTCGACGTCGCGGTGTTCACCAATCTGACGCGCGACCATCTCGACTTCCACGCCGACATGGAGGAGTACTACCGCGCCAAGGCGATGCTGTTTTCCATGCGAAAGCCCGGCGGGCCCGCCGTCGTGAACGTCGACGACGCGTTCGGCGCCCGGCTCGCCCGCGAGTCCGCGCCTCCCGTCGTAACGGTGTCGTCGCGAGGCGGGCCGGCCGACGTCCGCGCGGCGGCGATCCGGTGCGATCTCGAGGAGACGTCGTTCGACCTGGAACGAAACGGGGCCTTTTCCTTCCGCGTGCGCTCGCCGTTGCTCGGGCGATTCAACGTCGACAACCTGCTCGCGGCCGCCGCGGCGGGGCTCTCTCTCGGCGTCTCGCCCGAAGACGTCGCCGCCGCGTGCGCCTCCGTCGCCACCGTCCCGGGACGCCTGGAGCGCGTCGACGCGGGGCAGCCCTATCGGATCCTGGTCGACTACGCGCACACGCCGGACGCCCTGGAGCGCCTGTTGCTCGCCGTGCGCGAGCTCACGGACCGGAAGATCGTCCTCGTGTTCGGCGCGGGCGGGGATCGCGACCGCGGAAAGCGCTTCCCGATGGGAGAGATCGCCGGCCGTCTTGCGGACATTCCGATTGCGACCTCGGACAATCCCAGGTCCGAGGACCCGAACGCGATTCTCGCGGAGGTGGGCGCCGGACTCACCGCCTCGGGCGCGACGAAGGCCCTGAAGATCGTCGACCGCCGGGAGGCCATCCGGGCCGCGATCGACCTCGCGAATCCGGGGACCGTGGTCGTGATCGCGGGCAAGGGCCACGAGACCACGCAGGTGATCGGGTCCGACGAAATGCCATTCGACGACCGCAAGATCGCGGCGGAGCTCGCCGGGGCGCGCCGGTGAACTTCTCGCTGGCGCGGATGGCGGCGGTCCTTTCCGCGGCTCCGCCTTCCGCCGACGCGGTCCTGTCGGGCGTCTCCGTCGACTCGCGCAAGACCCGGCCGGGCGACCTCTTCGTCACCCTCGCCGGCGCGCGCGTCGACGGGCACGACTACGCGGGCCAGGCCGTCGCGGCGGGAGCGGGGGCGGTGCTCGCCCGCCGCAGGCCGGCCGGCCTGCCTCAGGGCTTTCCCGCCCTCCTCGTCGACGACCCGGCCGATGCGCTCCTTCGCTTCGCCGGCGCGGTCAAGCGGGAGGGAGGGTTCCGGCTCGCGGCGGTGGCCGGCTCCGTCGGAAAGACAACGACGAAGGAGTTCGCCGCAGCGATCCTCTCGAAGAAGCGCGCGGTCGAAAAGACGCCGGGCAACCAGAACAGCGCGGTGGGTTTTCCGATGTCGGTCCTGAACTTCCCACGCTTTCCCGAATGGATGGTCGGCGAGATGGGGATGAGCGCGCCGGGGGAGATCTCCCGGCTGTCTCTCGCGTTCGAGCCGGACGTCGCGGCGATCACCGTGATCGCTGCGGAGCATCTGGAGTTCCTGGGGTCGCTCGACGGCGTCGCCCGGGCCAACGGCGAGATCCTCGAGGGCCTGAAGGCGGACGGAATCTTCGTGGTGAACTCGGACGACGAGAGGCTCCAGACGCTCGCCGCGGCGCGCCGGGGACGGACACTGCGGTTCGGACGCGGCGCAGCCGCCGACGTCCGCGTCGAAGACGTCTCGGCCGACGAAACGGGCTCGCGGTTCCGGCTCAGGACTCCTTCCGGGGACGCGGACATCTCCCTGCCGATGCCCGGCCTCCACCAGGTGTCGAACTTCCTGGCCGCCTCCGCCGTCGCGCTCGCCGCGGGGGCCGGTCCCGAGGACTGCGCCGCCGCCGCACCGGGCCTGACCGCCGCCGCGCACCGCGGAGAGTTTCACCGCCACGCCTCGGGCGCGCTGCTCTACGACGACGCCTACAACGCGAGCCCTCCGTCGATGCGGGCCGCGCTCGACACGCTCGCCCTCCTGACCGGCCTGCGCAAGATCGCCGTCCTGGGCGACATGCTCGAGCTCGGCTCCGAAGACCTCTGGTGGCACCGGGACGTCGGGCGCTACGCCGCCGGACGCGTCGACTCCCTCGTTTGCGTCGGACCGAGGGCGCGCGCGATCGGCGAGGGCGCCGTCGAGGCGGGCCTGCCGGCTGCCGCCGTTCGGACGGCGGAGAGCCCGGAGGAGGCCGCCGCGATCCTCGCGCCGCTGCTCAATGCCGGCGACACCGTTCTCTTCAAGGCCTCGCGCGGCATCGGCCTCGACCGTGCCGTCTCCCGGCTGTCCGCCCGCGAGACGGGAGCCCGGCGCGTTCCGCTCCCCACGACCTGATGCTGTACTCCCTGCTCTACCCGTACGCGCGCTCGTTTCCGGCGCTGAACGTCTTCCGGTACCTCACCTTCCGCACCGCGATGGCGGCGGTCACCGCTCTTCTTCTTGCGCTGGCGCTCGGTCCGCCACTGATCCGGCTGCTGAAGCGCCTGCAGATCGCGCAGTCGATCCGGGAGGCCGGCCCGAAGTCGCACCTCTCGAAGGCCGGCACGCCCACGATGGGCGGGCTGCTCATCCTGCTCGCCGTCATCGTCGCGACGCTCCTCTGGATGGATCTCACCAACCGGTTCGTCTGGATCGGGCTCACGACGCTGCTCGCCCTCGGAGCGGTCGGGTTCGCGGACGACTTCGTGAAGTTCTCGCGCCGCCGGAGCCTCGGGCTCACGGGCCGCGGGAAGCTCCTCCCCCAGATTCTCGTGGCGCTCGCGATCGCCTGGGCGATCCGCCAGTGGGCCGGTGAGGGCAGCATCTCGACCCTCGTGACGTTCCCGTTTCTGAAGCGTCTCGTTCTCGACCTCGGGATCTTCTATCTTCCCTTCGTCACGACGGTCCTGGTCGGCGCCTCCAACGCCGTCAACCTGACGGACGGGCTCGACGGCCTCGCGATCGGATCCGTCGGCATCGCCGCGGGCACGTACGCGATCCTGGCCTACGTCACGGGCAACGCCGTCGCCGCCCGCTACCTCCAGATTCCCTTCGTGCCGCAGAGCGGAGAGCTGGCGGTCTTTTGCGGCGCCCTGGTCGGAGCGTCGCTCGGATTTCTCTGGTTCAACTGCCACCCGGCCGAGATCTTCATGGGCGACGTGGGGTCGCTGCCTCTCGGCGGCGCGATTGCGGCCGTCGCGATCATGACGAAGCACGAGGTTCTGCTCGCGATCGTCGGAGGCCTGTTCGTTCTCGAGGCGCTCTCCGTGATCATCCAAGTCGTGTCCTTTCAGACGACCGGCCGCCGCATCTTCCGGATGGCGCCGCTCCACCACCACTTCGAGCTCGCCGGGTGGGCGGAGTCCCGCGTGATCATTCGATTCTGGATCCTCTCCATCCTGTTCGCCGTGCTCGGCCTGTCCACGCTGAAGCTGCGATGACGTCCGGGACCTCCCGCTCGGCCGCGTTCCTTCCACAGCGCGTCGCCATCCTCGGGTCCGCGCGCAGCGGACGCGCGCTCGCCTCGGCGCTTCTCGACCGCGGGATCGAGGTGACGGTGGGGGACTCCCGCTCGGAGTCGGAGCTCGAGGGCGTGGAGGAGCTCAGGCGGCGGGGGGCGCGGTTCTTCTTCGACGGCCCCTCCGACGCGTTTCTCGAGGGCGCCGGACTTCTTGCCCTTTCGCCCGGCGTGCCGTTGACGGCCACCCTCGTCCGAACGGCGCAGTCCCGGGGCCTGCCCGTGCTCGCCGAGTTCGAGATCGCGTGGAGGATCGCCGAGAGCGAGGTCATGGGACAGAACCGCTGGGTCGCCGTGACCGGGACGAACGGCAAGTCGACGACGACGGCCTGGATCGCCGACGTCCTCGGCCGCGCCGGGCGTCCCGTCGCCCTGGCGGGAAACATCGGCGTCCCCCTCTCTGCCTACCTGTCCGACCGATCCCCCCGCGACTTCGTCTGCGAGCTCTCGTCCTTCCAGCTCGAGACGGTCGAGGAGTTCTCCCCGGACGTCGCGGTGCTCACGAACGTCACGCCGGACCATCTGGACCGCTACGCCGGCTTCGAGGACTACGCGCGGGCGAAGGAGCGGGTGTTCGCGAAGCAGGAATTGGAGGACTACGCCGTCGTCAATGCGGACGACGCGGTCGCGCGCCGGGCGAGACCACGCGCGCGGCGCGTGCCCTTCTCCCGCCGGCAGCCCGTCGAGGGCGGCGCCTGGGTCGAGGGCCGCGTGCTCGTGTCCGCGGTCGCCGGCGGCCGCCGCGAGGTGATCTCCCTGGAGGAGCTCGCTCTCCCGGGCGCGCACAACGTCGAGAACGCGCTCGCTACGATCTGCGCCGCCGACTGCCTCGGGACACCGGCGGAGGCGATTCGGGAGAGCCTCGCCCGCTTCCGCGGCCTGCCGCACCGCATGGAGCTCGTGGCCGAAGCCGGGGGCGTCCGCTGGGTGAACGACTCGAAGGGGACGAACGTCGATGCCACGAAGAAGTCGCTGGAGGGATTCCCGCCCGGGACCGTCATCCTGATACTCGGCGGCCGGGACAAGCACGGCGATTTCGCGTCACTCGGCCCGCTCGCCGCCCGGACCGCGCGCCGCATCCTGACGATCGGGGAGGCGGCGGAGACCGTCGAGGGCGCGCTCACGGGCCAGGTGGAGCTCGAACGCAGCGGGACGATGGCCGACGCCGTCGCTCGGGCGGCGGAGATCGCACGGCCGGGCGATACGGTGCTCCTCTCGCCCGCCTGCGCGTCGTTCGACCAGTATCGGAACTTCGAGGAGCGCGGCTCGCACTTCTCGACGCTCGCTCGGGAGGCCGCCCGGGGAGGTCTGGCAAGACATGGCTCGTAAGCTCACCCTCGACAAGGCGCTGTTTGCCGCCTTCATCGCGCTGTCCCTGTTCGGCTGCGTGATGATCTACAGCGCCTCCGCCGTATCTTCGGCGCAGAGCGGCGGGAACCCGTACCGCTACCTGATCAAGCAGATCGCGGCGCTCGCGGCCGGCGGCCTCGCGGCCTTCGGCGTTTACCGCACGGACTACCGGAAGTTCGCCCGCCCCTGGATCGCCTACGGCGTCTTCGGCGTCTCCTTCCTGCTCTGCGTCGGCGCGCTCTTTCACTCGCCGATCAACAACGCACGGCGGTGGCTGCCTCTCGGGCCCGTGATGCTCCAGCCCTCGGAGATGCTGAAGATCGGCCTCGCGCTCGTTCTCGCGTCCATCCTCGCCCGCAAGGTCCAGAGCACCGGGGACCCCGAGCGCGCGATGGTCGCCTCGCTCGTCTTCACGACGGCGGCGGCCGGCGTGGTCATTCTCGAGCCCGACATGGGGACGGCGGTCTGCTACGTGATGCTCTGCGCCGTGCTCTTCTGGCTGTCCGGCGTCCGGGCGCGGTTCTTCGCCATCGGCGTCGCGGGCCTGATCCCCATCCTGGCGGCCGTCGCGCTCTCCGCCGAATACCGGCGGGCGAGGCTTCTCTCTTTCCTGCACCCCGAGGCCGACCGGCTGGGCGCCGGCTTTCAGGCGATCCAGTCCCTGATCGCGGTCGGAGCGGGCGGACTGTCGGGCAACGGGCTCGGCGGCGGACGGCAGAAGCTGTTCTTCCTGCCCTATCCGCACACGGACTTCATCTTCGCGATCGTGGGCGAAGAGCTCGGCTTCATCGGCTCCGTGGCGGTCGTTCTGTGCTTCGGAATCGTCGGCTGGCGCGGGCTTCGCGCCGCCCGGCGCGCGCCCGACGCGTTCGCGTGCTACCTCGCCGCGGGCGCCACCGCGCTCATCGTGGTCCAGGCCGCGATCAACCTGAGCGTCGTGCTCGCGCTGGTGCCGACCAAGGGAATCCCGCTTCCCTTCGTCTCCTACGGCGGTTCGTCGCTCGTCGCGTCCTGGATCGCGGCGGGTCTCATCCTGAACATTTCGCAACACGAGGTCAGCGCGGCAGAGGGAACGTGAGAGGGGCCGCCGCCGGCGCATCGCCACAAACGGATGCATGAACCATCAGGGGCCTACGTGATCGCAGCGGGCAAGACGGGGGGCCACATCTTTCCGGGGATCGCGCTCGCTCGCGAGATCCGCCGGCGCCGCCCGGACGCCCCGATCGTGTTCGTTGGGACGGCGGAGGCCGGCGGGCTCGAGACGCGGCTCGTGCCGGAAGCCGGGTTTGCGCTCGAGCGCGTGCACGCCCGCGGCTTCGTCGGAAAACCGCTGCTTTCGAAGATTCGCGCTCTCGCCGGGCTGCCCCGGGGCTTCTTCGAGGCCCGCCGGATTCTGAAGCGCCATCGGGCGCGCGCGGTCGCCGGCATGGGCGGCTACGTGAGCCTGCCGGTCGTCGCCGCGGCGCGATCTCTCCGGATCCCGACCCTGATCCACGATTCCGACGCGCTTCCCGGCCTTTCGAGCCGCATCCTGAACCGGTTCGCGACGCGGACCGCCCTGGGGCTGGCCGCCGCGCAGTCCCGCATGGCGCGAGTCGGGGTCGTCACCGGGACACCGGTCCGTCCCGAGTTCTTCGACATTCCGCCCCTCGAGGCCGCCCCCGCCGCGTCCGGCCGGCCGGCCCGCCTCCTCGTGTTCGGCGGAAGCCAGGGGTCGGTCGTCCTCAATCGCGCCTTCGCGCAGGCTGCGGCCGGACTGCGGGGCGAGGCGATCGAGGTCCTGCACCAGACGGGAGAACGGCACCTCGCCTCGACGCGGGTGCTCTACGGCGCGCTGCCCGACGGCTGGGCGCTGGAACCCTTCCTGCCGCGCCTCTGGGAGCCGCTGGCCAGGGCCGACCTGGTCGTCGCCCGCGCTGGAGCGATGACCCTGGCCGAGCTCGCCGCCGCCGGGCGGGCCGCCATCCTCGTTCCCTTCGGCGCCGCGGCGCACGGGCATCAGCTCGTGAACGCCCTCGCGTTCTCCCGCGAAGGGGCGGCCGAAACGATCCCGGAGGAGGAGCTCGACGGAGCGCGCCTCGCCGGGGTCATCCGCCGGCTGATCTCCGACCGGCCGCGTCTCGTGGCCATGGGAGCTGCCGCCCGGGCTCTCGCCGCGCCGGACGCGGCCCGGCGCCTCGCCGACCTGCTCTTCGAAGCGGAGGGGTCTCCCGAAGGGGGCGCGGCATGAGGTTCCTGCGCCTCCGGCGGCTCCATTTCGTCGGCGCGGGAGGGGTGGGGATGAGCGGCCTCGCCGAGATCCTGCTCCTCTCGACCCCTCTGGAGATCTCCGGCTGTGACCTCTCGCGCTCGGAGAACACCGACCGCCTGGCGAAGCTCGGCGCCCGCATCGCGTACGGCCACGACCCGGTCCATGTCGCCAGCGCGGACCTCCTCGTCATCTCCTCGGCGGTTCGGGACACCAATCCCGAGGTGATCGCGGCGCGGGAGCGGGGGATCCCGGTGATCCGGCGCGCCGAAATGCTCGCCGAGATCATGCGTCTCAAGCAGGGCGTCGCCATCGCGGGCACGCACGGCAAGACGACCACCACTTCGCTGACGGGCATGGTGCTCACCGAGGCCGGTTTCGACCCGACGATCGTGGTCGGCGGTCAGGTCCGGATCCTCGGCACGAACGCGCGGCTCGGAAAGGGAGACTTCCTCGTCGCCGAGGCCGACGAATACGACCGATCCTTCCTCGAGCTCACTCCCGTCGTCGCCGTCATCACGAACGTCGAGGCGGACCATCTCGACTGCTACCGCGACCTGGCCGACATCCTGGACGCCTTCGCGACATTCGCGAACCGCGTTCCGTTCTACGGAACCGTCGTCGCATGCGTCGATGACGCCGGCGTCCGTGAGCTGATCCCGAGGGTCAAGCGACGCGTCGTGACGTACGGAGAGTCGCCGGAGGCCAACCTGCGGGCGCGCGAGATCCGCCTCGAAGCCTCCGGCACCACGTTCGACGTGTGGGAGGGAGAGACCTGGCTGCTCGGCAGCGTCCATCTCCGCCTGCCCGGCCGCCACAACGTGGCCAACGCGCTAGCGGCGATCGCGGTCGGACGGGAGCTCTCGATTCCCTTTCCCACGATCGCCCATGCGATCGCGGAGTTCACGGGCGTCGTGCGCCGCTTCGAGACGAAGGGCGAAAGGGGCGGAGTGCTCGTCGTCGACGACTACGCCCACCATCCGACCGAGATTGCGGCGACGCTCGCCTCCGCGCGCCAAGTGTATCCCGAGCGGCGGCTCGTCGCGCTCTTCCAGCCGCACCTCTTCTCGCGAACCCGCGACTTCGCGGAGGATTTCGGGCGCTCGCTGACGGCCTGCGACCTCGCCATCGTCACGGACGTGTACCCGTCGCGCGAGAAGCCCCTGCCCGGCGTCACGGGGGTGATCGTTGCAGACGCCGCCCGGCGGGCCGGGCAGCGCAACGTCGTCTATGTCGCTGAAAAGAAGGATGTTGCGGGCGTGCTCGCGGAGAGGCTCGCGTCCGGCGACCTGCTCGTCACCATGGGCGCCGGAGACGTCGTCCAGTTCGGTGAGGCGTACCTCCGTGGATAGCAATCGCGATCCCCTGTTTCTGCGGCGCGCGCGCGTGTCCGCCAGGAAGAAGCCGCGCCGCTGGGGGCGCGCGCTCTTCGCCGCGCTCTTCGGAGTCCTCGCGGCGTTCGCGGCCGCGCGGTTCCTCGGCGGCTCTCTTTTCCAGCTGCGGCGATTCGAGATTGCCGGCAACGAGCGGTCGCGCACGGAGGATCTCCTCCGCGCTCTCGAGCCGTGGCGGTCTCGCAACCTGGTGATGCTCGACCTGGCTCCGGTCGCCGAGCGTCTGGCGCGCGAGGCGTGGGTGGAGCACGTCACGCTCTCGAAGCGCTTCCCCGACGGGCTGTCGATCCGGATCGCGGAGCGGCGTCCGGTCGCGGTCCTCCGGGATCGGACGCGGCTTTTCTGGCTCGACGGACGCGGACGGCCGATCGCTCCCTACGACGCTCGTTCGGATCGCGGCGAGTACGTGCTCGTCTCCGCCGAACCGCGCGCGCTTCCGGAGCTCGTCGGTTTGCTCGAAGATCTGAGGGAGAGACGTCCGGAGTATTTCTCCGCGCTCTCGGAAATTGATGCATTGCCCGACGGTGGTTTCGGTATGATGGATTCCATCTTCCGAAGACCGGTTCGTGTTCTCCGGCGTGACGCTCCGGAGAAGATCGGTGCGTTGCTGAAGGTGCGGGAGCTCATCGTCAATCGCGGTTGGGAGGCCCGAGCCATAGACCTTCGATTCTCGGATCGCATCGTGCTCGAAGGCGCCTACGGGGCGGGAAACTCGCTCTGATGGCGGGCAGCGCTTCCGTCTTTTTTTTCCGTTCCGTCTCACACCTGTCCCCGCCCGGAGCTTCCTGAATGGCCAAGCCCGAGAACTTTCTCGTCGCGTGCGACATCGGAACGACGAAGATCTGCGTCCTCATCGGAGAGCAGAACGCGAACGGCACCCTGGACGTCATCGGCAAGGGCGCCTCGGGCAATCGCGGGACCCGGAAGGGCAACATCGTCAACGTCGACGCGACGATCGAGGCCATCAAGCGGGCCGCCGAAGAGGCGGAAATCATGGCAGGTGTGCAGATTGCGAGAGCCTGGGTCGGGGTTTCGGGCTCGAACGTGCGCTCCTTCAACAGCCGGGGCGTGGTCGCCGTGGCCGGCAAGGACCGCGAGATCTCCAAGGACGACGTGGCGCGCGTGATCGACGCGGCCCGGGGCGTTCAGATCCCCCAGGACCACGAGGTCATCCACGTGATCCCCCGGGAGTTCGCCGTCGACGGGCAGGACGGAGTCGCCGACCCCGTCGGCATGGTCGGGGCGAGGCTCGAGGCCGACGTCCACGTCGTCACGGCCCCCGTCGCGGTGACGCAGAACATCGTCACGTGCGCGAACAAGGCGGGCATCGAGGTCGTGCAGCTCGTCCTCGAGCAGTTCGCCGCGGCCGAAGCGGTTCTGACCCAGGACGAGAAGGAGCTCGGGATCGGCCTGATCGACATCGGCGGCGGAACGACCGAGGTCGCGATCTACCACCGCGGCTCGATCGCCCATACCGCGGTGATTCCCATCGGAGGCGACCACTTCACGAACGACCTCGCCGTCGTGCTTCGCGCGCCGATCACGGATGCTGAGCGCCTGAAGAAGAAGTTCGGATCCGCGCTGACGTCGGCCGTCGGCGAGGACGAGATGGTCGAGGTGCCGATGGTCGGAGGCCGCGCGCCGAAGCTCTGTCCCAGGACGACGCTCTCCGAGATCCTGCAGCCGCGCGCCGAGGAGCTCCTCGGTCTCGTTCGCGAGGACCTCGTGCGTCTCGGTCTCGAGAAGGAGATCCGGTCGGGTATCGTGCTGACGGGCGGCGGGGCGGAGCTCGAGGGCATCGTGGAGGTCGCGGAGAGCATCTTCGAGGGCCCCGTCCGGCGCGGCGTACCATCGGGCGTCGGAGGCCTGGTCGACGTCGTGTCGCGCCCGGAGTGGGCGACCGCGACGGGGCTGCTGCTGTACGGGCACCGTCACAAGGCGTCCCGCCGGCGGGGCCGGGGCATCGCGCGGGTGAGCACGTCGGTTTCGAAATTCTTTCGAGAGTTCTTTTGAGGGGGCGGAAGGCCGGGAAGGGCCGGAGGGAACAGACCATGATCGAGTTCGTCGGGGATGAGGACCGTCGCAAGATCTCCATCGAGCTAGAGGGGGGCGACGCGTCGCCCGCCAACATCAAGGTGATCGGCGTGGGCGGAGGGGGCTCGAACGCGGTCAACCGGATGATCGCCGCCGGGGTGCGGGGCGTCGACTACATGGCCTGCAACACCGACCTCCAGGCGCTGAGGAAGGCCACGGCCGCGACCAAGCTGCAGATCGGCTCGCGGCTGACGAAGGGCCTGGGCGCCGGCGCGGATCCGGACGTCGGCCGCAACGCGGCCCTGGAGGATCAGGAGAAGCTGGCGGAGGCCTTGAAGGGCGCGGACATGGTCTTCATCGCGGCGGGCCTCGGCGGCGGCACGGGATCCGGGGCCGGGCCGATCATCGCGAAGATCGCGGCCGAGTCGGGAGCGCTCACGGTCGCGGTCGTCACGAAGCCCTTCGCCTTCGAGGGCAAGAAGCGGATGCGTCAAGCCGAGCGGGCCGCCCGCGAGCTGCGCGACCACGTCGACACCCTGATCACGATCCCCAACCAGCGTCTGCTCTCGTTCGTCGAGAACAACACCCCGCTGGCGGAGTCGTTCAAGATCGCCGACGACGTGCTCCGGCAGGCGATCCAGGGGATCTCCGACCTGATCAACTGCCCCGGGGAGATCAACCTGGACTTCGCGGACGTGAAGAAGATCATGTCGGACATGGGCCGCGCCCTGATGGGCACGGCGACGGCGTCCGGCGAGAATCGGGCGGTCCACGCCGCGCAGGCGGCGATTTCCTCACCGCTCCTGGAAGACGCCTCGATCGAGGGCGCCCGGGGCGTCCTCATGAACATCACGGGCGGGACGGATCTCACGCTCTACGAGGTGAACGAAGCGGCCGAGATCATCCAGCAGGCCGCGGATCCGGACGCGGAGATCCTCTTCGGGTGCGTCCACGACGAGAAGATGGCGGGCTCGGTGAAGGTGACGGTCATCGCGACGGGCTTCGACCGGGCCGACGCGGAGGACGCTCTGCAGATCGACGACGAGCCGCGTCCGACCCCGGTGCGCACGACGGCGCGGTCCTTTCTCCGGGGCGACGACTCGGGCGGGTTCGGCCCGAACGCCTCCGCATCGCGGGACGACTTCGACATCCCGACGGTTTTGCGCCGCCAGATGGACTGAACGTCGGCAGAGCTCCGCTGCGCTCCGCTCTGCCTCCCGCGACGTGAGGCTCCTCCCTTCGCGACGCTCGGGAGACTCCTCACGTGAACGTCGGCGGATGGAAGAGATCGGCCGAAAGCGCCTTCCCCCTCTCCCGGCGGGAGAGGGCCGGGGTGAGGGGGCCCTCCTGGGCGAAACGGACCACCGCCGGCCACCGTCTCGCGCGCCGCATTCCCAGATGACCCGATGACCCTATGGCCCGATGACCCGATCGCCGACAAATGGCCCGATTCTCTGGATCTCCTCTATCTCCCCGCGAACCACTCCTTTTCCTTGCGTATCAGCTGCTGTCTCTTGCGCCGAGCCTTCTCGCGCCATCTCTTGTAGGCGTGCGCGATCTTCGGGTGGCGGTGTAGGAAGCGTCTCATCCATCTCCGGACTCCCGGGAACACGAAGGAGAAGAAGAAGAGGCTCATGATGAGGAAGGGGATCTGCGGAACGACGGGCAGCAGGATCCCGATGATCCCGAGAACGAGGAAGATGATCCCCATCACGAGGTTGAAGAGCTTGCTCCGCCGTTTGCGCCGGCGGGGGGGTCGCTGTCTGGGCGCCGTCTCGGTCATCGGGGGTGGCATAGGCAAGAACGAGGCCGGATCGCCGGCGGCGGGACCGCCGGGGGCATCAATTACGGCTTCGCGACCGGCGTGCCGTCTGCGGGCCCCAGCACGTCGTCGATCGACTGCAGCGTGATCGGGCCCAGGTTGAGCGCGCGGACCTGGCTCTCGATCTTCTGCCGGTCGCCGACGATGACGACGGCGCAGGCGGCGGGATTGATCCCCTTGCGGGCGACCCGCCGCACGTCTTCCGCGGTCACGGCCTCGATGCGGGAGAGGTATCCGTTGAAGAAGTCGTCGGGCAGGCCGTAGAGGAATTGATCGCGAATCTTGCCGGCGACCTGGGCGTCGGTCTCGAACCCGGCCGGGAAGCGGCGCGCCGTGTAGTTTCGGGCGCGGCGGAGCTCGTCCGGCGGGACGGGCGCGCGAATGCCTTCGAGCTCCTTGAAGAACTCGACGAGCGCCGGACCCGTCTTGTCCGTCTGGACCCCGGCCGCCGCGAGGAACGGGCCGGTCGAAAGACGGAAGTCGAAGTAGGAGAACGCCCCGTAGGTGTAGCCCTTCGTCTCGCGGAGGTTGTGGTTCAGACGCGAGGTGAAGGAGCCGCCCAGGATCGTGTTCGCGACCGTCAACGGAAAATAGTCGGACGTCGAGCGCGGAGGCCCGACCCGTCCGATCCAGATCTGAGACTGCGCCGAGTCGGGCTTGTCGATCAGGTAGACGCGCCGCGCCGTAATCTGCGGGGCGGGAGGCACCACCGCCGGCGGAGTGATCCCGGCGGCGGCCGCCCAGGGGCCGAACGAGCGCTCCAGAAGGGGAGAGAGGACGGACGGCGTCACGTCTCCGACGATGACGAGCGCGGCCACCGTCGGGACGTATCGGGTGCCGTGAAATCGGACGACGTCCTCGCGCGTGACGGCCCGGGCCGAGGCCTCGTCGCCCTCGATGGACCGCCCGTAGGGATGTTTGCCGAAGACCGCCCGGTCGAACGCGACCGCGGCGATCTCCTCGGGGTCGTCGCGGCGCTGGAGGAGCTCGGTCAAGAGCTCGGCGCGGACCCGCTCGATCTCCGCGGCGGGGAAAGTCGGGTGGAGCACCAGATCCGCGAGGAGCCCGAGCCCCGACTCCAGCCTGGCGGCCGGGACGTTCACTCCGACCGTCGTCGCATCCCACCCGGCGTGCGCGTCGACTTGCGCGCCCAGGAAGTCGGCGAGGTCGGAGATCTCGAGAGCGGACCGCGAGCCGGCTCCACGCTCGAGAAGCGAAGCCGTGAAGCTCGCGAGGCCGGGCCGCTCGGCGGGGTCCGCGGAGGCGCCTCCGCGCAGGACGACGATCGTCTGGACGAGCGGGACCTTGTGCCGCTCGATCAGGAAGACGGGGACGCCGTTTGCCAGCCGCAGCTTCTGCGGAGAAGGAAGGCGCAGAGGCGCCGGAGGTCCGGGCTCCGGAGCCTTCGACCGGTCCGGCATCGCGGCCGCGGCCGTCTGCCCCGCGGCGACGGGGGCGCCGGCGGCGAGGGCGGCAAGCAGGGCGGCCAGGACGGCGAGGCGGGCGTTCCTCATCGCGGGCCTCCCTTCCCGGCGGGCCGGACCGAGGCGCCGAGCTCGGTCTTGCCGGCGGGCACCACGCTCAGCACGACACGGGCGTCGTCGGGAAGCTCCCGGCCCGCCACGCTCTGGACGTCTTTCGGATCGAGGGCGCGGTGGCGCCACAGATCCTCGTTCAGGTAGTCCGGACGTCCCGCGGCGAAGTCGTACGCGTTCAGGAGCTCCGCTTTTCCGAGCGCCTGCTCGACGCTGCGATAGACGTCGGCCTCGTACTGGTTCAACGCGCGCTCCACTTCGCGTTGCGACGGAGGCTCCGCCTTGACGCGATCGAGCTCCTCCTGCACGACGCGCTCGATCTCCGAGAGGTTGTGGCCCTCCCGGGCGGTCACCGTGACCGTGAAAATCGAGCCGAGGGCGCGCGAGTCCTGGGTCGCCGAGACGTCCTGAGCGATCTGAAGGTCGTAGACGAGCCGCTTGTAGAGCCGGGAGTTCTTCCCGGAGGCCAGGACGCTCGAGAGGATGTCGAGCGCGTCGTCCCCCGGCAGGAAATGCGCCGGCGTCAGCCAGGCCATGTAGAGGCGGGGAAGCTGCACTTTGTCCTCGACGGTGACGCGCTTCTCGCCGGCGACCCGCGCGGGAGGAGCGAAGAACGGCTCCGGCGGTGTCTTTCCCCTGGGGACGTCCGCAAACCATTTCTCGACGAGAGCGCGCGCCGCGCGGGAATCGAAGTCTCCCGCGATGACCAGGCTCGCGTTCTCCGGCCCGTACCAGCGCTTGAAGAAATCCTCGACGTCCTGGTGGGTGGCCGCGCTGAGATCCTCCATGGAGCCGATGACGGACCAGCTGTACGGGTGCCCCGCGGGGAAGAGGAGCTCCGGAAGCTTCAGCACAGCGATCCCGTAGGGCTGGTTCTCGATGCGCTGGCGCCGTTCGTTCTTCACCACGTCGCGCTGCTGATCGACGCGGGCGGCGGACATCACGTCCAGGAGGTAAGCCATCCGGTCCGATTCGAGAAAGAGGGCGAGCGGAAGCGCGTTCGAAGGAACGACCTCGTAGTAGTTCGTGCGATCCGTGTTGGTCGATCCGTTGTTGGTGCCGCCCGCCGCCTCCAGGAGGGTGTCGAACTCGCCGGTCTTCACGTGCTTCGATCCCTCGAACAGGATGTGCTCGAACAGGTGCGCGAAGCCCGTGCGCCCGGGCTTCTCCCGGGCGGAACCCACGTGGTACCAGACGTCGACGGCGACGATCGGCACCGTGTGGTCTTCGTGGAGGATGACGGTCAGGCCATTCGGCAGTCGGAACTGCGTGTACGGGATGTCGATGCGCGGGCACGACGCGGGGCCCGCGGGACTGGCGGGGCTTGCCGCGGGAGCGGTCTGGCCCGACGCGGCCGCGGAGGCGAGGAGGAGGGCGAGGACCCCGGTCGAGAGCGTCGGAAGATGCATGGGTTCCTCCGGGGCGGATCAGAGCACGAATCGAGGGGCGCCGAGGCGTATCGATTTGACACGCCGTCCGGGCGAGCTGCCGCTACGAGATCACGGCCGCCTTGATCGAGTTCGTGCTCCCGGAGACGCCCATCGGGATGCCGGCCGTGATGACGATCCGGTCTCCGGCGCGGATGATGCCCGTCGCCAGCACGATGCCCGGGATCCTCTGCAGCATCTCGTCGGTCGACGCCGGCATGTCGACCCGGATCGGCACGACTCCCCAGACGAAGGCGAGCCGCCGGAACGTCTCCGGAAGGGGAGTCAACGCGAGGATCGGGCAGCGCGGGCGGTGGCGGGCCACGAGCCGGGCCGCGGAGCCGCCCTGCGTGCAGGGCACGATCGCGGCGGCTCCGATGTCCTCGGCGAGGGTGCAGGCGGCGTCGGCGACCGCCTCCGGCATCGATTGAACGCCCGCCTCGGTGATGCGGGCGCGCCACGTGTCGAAGGGAAACGCCGTCTCCGCGTCCTCGGCGATGCGGACCATCATCCCGAGCGACTCCAGGGGAAAGCGGCCGCTCGCCGTCTCCTCCGAGAGCATCACCGCGTCGGTGCCGTCCAGAATCGCGTTGGCGACGTCCGCCGCCTCCGCGCGGGTAGGCCGCGGGCTGTCCACCATGGATCGCAGCATCTGCGTGGCGGTGATCACCGGCTTGCCGGCGCGATTCGCCTTTGCGATCAGCATCTTCTGAAGAAGAGGCACGTGCTGGAGCGGGGTCTCGACGCCGAGGTCGCCCCGCGCCACCATGATGCCGTCGGAAATCGCGACGATCTCGTCGATGTTCTTCAGGGCCTCGTGCTTTTCGATCTTCGCGATGAGCGGGATCGAGGCGTTTCGAGACTTCAGGAATCGGCGCGCGTCGGCGACGTTCAGGGCGGTTCGGACGAAGGAGAGCGCCACGACGTCGACGCCCTGCGCGATGCCGAACTCGAGGTCCCGGAAGTCCTTTTCGGTCAGGGACGGTGCCTCGATCGACCGCTTTGGAAGGTTGATGCCCTTGTGGGACGAGAGGACGCCACCCGCGACGACCCGGCAGACGATGTCCTGGTCGTTCGTCTCGATCGCCTCGAGCTCGAGATCTCCGTCGGCGAGAAGCAGGGTGTCTCCCGGACGCACGCTGCGTGGCAGATCGGGGTAGATGACGGAGATTTCCTTCGCGTCGCCGGGAACGGTCCGGTTGGTCAGGACCAGCCGGCTGCCCGTTTCGATCCGGATCGGCCCGCCCTGGATTTCCCCCAGGCGAAGCTTGATCCCGGCGAGGTCCTGCAGGATCGCCAGGGCCTTTCCCGTCCGATCCGCGATCTCGCGCAGGGCGCGGATGTTCGCCGCGTGTTCGGCGTGGGTCCCGTGCGAGAAGTTCAGCCGTGCGACGTCCATCCCGCCCCGGACGAGCTTCTCGAGGATCTCCGGTGACTCGGAGGCCGGTCCGATGGTGCAGACGATCTTGGCGCGCGGCACGGGCCGATTGTAGGTCGCTCCGAGATCGGCCAGGCCGGGCGAGCCGCCGGTAGGATGAAGACATGAAGAGAGAGAAAGAGGGTGGCAAGGCCGGTGAGGCCGGTGAGGCCGCAAAGACCGGAGAGCCCGGAGCGGGTCGGGCACCGGGACCCCTCGAGGTCATCGCGGACGGGAAGCATCTGCGTTTCGTCCGGCGAAACGGCTGGGAGTTCGTGGAGCGCAAAAACGTCACGGGCATCGCGATCCTGGTCGCCATCACCGCCGAAGACCGCGTCCTCGTCGTCGAGCAGCACCGGGAGCCTGTGGGAGGCCGGGTGCTGGAGCTGCCCGCCGGGCTCGCCGGCGACGACGGCGCCGAGGACGCGGAGAGCGCCGCGAACCGGGAGCTCGTCGAGGAGACAGGCTACCGCGCCGGAGTCCTCGAGGTCCTGACGGAAGGGCCGCCTTCGCCGGGGCTCTCCGACGAGATCGTGACGATCTACCTCGCGCGGAGACTGGTTCGCGCCGGCGCCGGGGGCGGAGTCGGGGCCGAGGAGATCGAGGTCCACGAGGTGCCGTTTCGCGACGCCTTTTCCTGGCTCGAAGAGCGCCGGGCGGAAGGCCGGCTCGTCGACCCGAAGATTTACGGCGCGCTCGCGCTCGCCGCGCACCGCATGGGACGGGGGCTCTGAGCGCGGCCTCGGTAGACTCCGCGCCCTGACCTCCGCGCCGAAAAACTGAGTGCCTGCCGTCCCCGGGGCCTCCGGGGCGGACCGGCCGGCTTTTGGCGGGTGCCCCCTCACTTGCGAGATCCGTCCCTTCCTGTCAACGTTCGCCCCTTCGGAATCGCGCCAGAATCGAGGGTTTCTTACGAGGGGAGCTCGACGTTCCGCAGATGCCCGACGAAACCACCCGAGACACCGTGACCGGGTCCGACACCCTGGAGGCCTTCGTGTTTCCGGCGTCGTTCGCCCAGCAGCGGCTGTGGTTTCTCGACCAGCTGAACCCCGGCTCGGCGGTCTACAACATGGGACATCGCGCCCGCATCCGGGCTCCCATCGATCCGGCGGTCCTGGAACGCAGCCTTCGGGAGATCGTCCGCCGGCACGACGTGCTGCGGACCACGTTTTCGTCGGCCGACGGGCAGCCCGTCCAGGTGGTGTCTCCCGACTCGGCGGTGACCCTGACGCTCGTCGACCTCGCCGCCCTGGCCCCCGCGGAGCGGGAGGCCGAGGCGATGCGTCTCGCGGACGAAGCGGTCCGCGCCCCGTTCGATCTCGCGACGGGTCCGCTGCTGCGGCTCCGCCTGTTGCGGCTGGATCAGGACGAGAACGTCCTCCTGCTGATGATGCACCACATCGTCGGCGACGGGTGGTCGCTCGGGATCTTCTTCCGCGAGCTGGCGGCGCTCTACGAGGCCTTCGCGGCCGCCCGGCCGTCGCCGCTTCCGGCGCTTCCGATTCAATACGCCGACTACTCGGTGTGGCAGCGGGAGGAGGTTCGGGGTGAGTGGCTCGAGGGGCGGTTGTCGTACTGGAAACGACAGCTCGCGGATCTGCCGATCGTGGAGCTGCCCGCCGACCGGGCCCGGCCCGCCGTTCAGACCTTTCGGGGCCAGCGGCGCTCGATCACAGTCCCGGCACCGTTGACGCGGGCCATGAAGGCGCTCGCGCAGAGCGAAGGGGCGTCGCTCTACATGGCGCTGCTCGCCGCGTTCCAGGCGCTGCTCATGCGCCACACGGGGCAGGACGACGTCATCCTCGGATCCCCGATCGCGGAGCGCCATCGCACCGAGATCGAGCCACTGATCGGTTTCTTCGTCAACACGCTCGCTCTGAGGATCGACCTTTCCGGAGACCCGAGCTTTCGAGAGCTGCTCGGCCGCGCGCGAAGGGTGGTTCTCGACGCCTTCACGCACGAGCTGCCGTTCGAGAAGCTCGTGGAGGTCGTCGCGCCGAAGCGGGATCTCTCGCGAACGCCCGTCTTTCAGGTCCTCTTCAACATGATGAGCTTCGAAATTCCGAAAGTGCGGATCGCCGGCGTCCCGATCGAGCCCATCGAGATCCCGGAAGCCGCGTCGCTCTTCGACCTGACGCTCTACGGCGCCGAGGCCGACGGCGGGCTTCACTTCTGGATCGTCTACAACGCCGACCTGTTCGAGGAAGCGCGCATGGCGGAGCTCCTGGAACAGTTCGCGGGCCTGCTCGAACAGATCGCGGCGGTGCCACAGGCGCGGATCGGCTCCTACTCTCTGGTGACGCCCTCCGCGCGGCACCTCCTGCCGGACCCGGCCGCGCCGATCGCCGAGCCCGAGACGGGCGTCGCGGCCGAGGAGTTTCTCCGCCGGGCGGCCGAGGCGCCCCGGGCGGCCGCCGTCGTCGAAGGCGAACGGACGTGGTCGTACGAGGATCTCGAACGGACGTCGCGGGCCATCGCGGAGGCCCTCCTGGCGGGAGGGCTCGCGCCGGGCGATGTGGTGGGCGTCTCGGGACCGCGCTCCCCGGGTTTCATCGCCGGAATGCTCGGCGTGCTTCGAAGCGGCGGCGTCCTGCTGACCCTGGACCCGGCCCTTCCCGCGGCGAGGTGCGCCCTGATGCTCTTGGAGGCGGGAGCGCGGCGGATCCTTCGCGTCGGCCCGCCCGGCGACGAAACCGGGATCGGACCGGAGGGCGCGGACTCGATCCCGGTGATTCCCCTGGATCGCGACGGCCGCCTGGCCTCGGGCGGCGCCGCCGGTGCGGGCGGTGCGGGCCGCGTGGGCATGCGCCTGCCTCGGGTGACCGGAAACGATCCCGCCTACATCTTCTTCACGTCGGGCTCCACCGGAGTCCCGCGCGCGGTCCTCGGATCCCACAAGGGGCTCGCGCATTTTTTGCGATGGCAGCGGAGGACCTTCGACGTCGGCCCGACCGACCGCTGCTCGCAGCTTTCCGCCGTCTCCTTCGACGTGGTCCTGCGGGACGTCTTCCTGCCGCTGACCAGCGGGGCCAGCCTGCACCTCCCGGAGGCGGACGAGGATCCGGGCTCGAGCCGGATCGTCTCGTGGCTCGACCGAGAGGAGATCACTGTCCTCCACACCGTTCCGTCGATCGCGCAGTCCTGGCTGTCCGCTCCCGAGGTCGGCGTCCGGCTCGCACGGCTTCGCTGGGCCTTCTTCGCGGGCGAGGCTCTGACCGACGCCCTCGTTCGGCGCTGGAATTCGGCCTTCCCGGAGGCCGGCCGCATCGTCAATCTCTACGGGCCGACCGAGACGACTCTCGCCAAGTGCTTCTTCGTCGTTCCTAAGGAGCCGCCGGCCGGAATCCAGCCGGCCGGATTCCCGATCCCGGACACGCAGGCGCTGATCCTCGCGGAAGGGGGAGCGCGGCTCTGCGGGATCGGGGAGGTGGGCGAGATCGTCCTGCGGACGCCGTTTCGGACCTTCGGGTACTTGAACGGACCCGGCGCGCCGCCCGACCGGTTCATCACGAACCCGTTTCGGACGGAAGAAGGCGGAGGCAACGGCGACGTCCTGTACCGGACAGGCGATCGCGGCCGGTACCGACTGGACGGCTCCGTGGCGATCCTGGGCCGGCTCGACGACCAGGTCAAGATCCGCGGCGTGCGGGTCGAGCCCGCCGAGGTGGCGGCCGTTCTGTCCGCGCATCCGTTCGTCTCCGGCTGCGCGGTGGTGTCTAGGACGGAAGGAGACGGCGGCGGGGAGACGACCCTCGCCGCGTACGTCGTCCACCGGCGACGCGATGCGGATGCCGTCGCGGAGCTCAAGACGTATCTCGCCAGCCGCCTCCCCGCCGCGATGATTCCTTCCGCGTTCGGTTTCCTCGACGAGATCCCGCTGACTCCCAACGGAAAGCTGGATCGCGCCGCACTTCCGCCTCTCGAGCCCGCCGCCGCCACGCGTGAGCTCCTCGACTTGCCCCGGACGCCGGTGGAGGAAATCCTCGGGAGGATCTGGGCGGCCGTCCTCCACCTGGAGCGCGTCGGTCTCTCCGAGAATTTCTTCGAGGTTGGAGGCCACTCGCTCAAAGCCACGCAGGTCATCTCGCGGGTGAACCAGGCGTTCGGGCTCGATCTCCGGATCCGGACCCTCTTCGAGAATCCGGCGCTCGCTTCCTTTTCCGCCGCCGTCGAGGCCGCCCTGTCGCAGCCGGACGACGACGCCGCGCGAGGCGGGTCTCCGATTCGTTCCGGCGCTTCCGGCGGGCGCCCGGCACGGAGGCGGCTTCTCGACGAGCGCATCCGCGCCGCCGAGGCCGGCGCGCCGGAAGGCGCGATCCCGGGCGCTCCGCTGTCGTACGCGCAGCAGCGTTTGTGGTTTTTGGATCAGCTGGATCCGGGGTTGCCGTTCTACAACATTCCGCGGGCGTACCGGTTGCGGGGGGAGCTGGACGCGAAGTCTCTGGAGCGGGCGTTGTCGGGGATCGAGGAGAGGCACGAGGTGCTGCGGACGGTGTTTCGGTTGATGGAAGACGGTCCGGTGCAGGTGGTGAACGCGGCGGGGGGCGTGAGG
>JBBQNC010000003.1:0-43901 GCA_038329555.1 Thermoanaerobaculia bacterium | reverse complement strand
ACTGGAGCGGCAAGGTGCTCGACCCGAAGGAGCCGAGCGACCACGCGATCGTGGCGTTCGACGCTCTCGTGGCGAAAGACCCGCGTGTCGAGAAGGTGCTGCTCACGGTCCGCGACGGGATGCTGCTCGCCCGCAAGAAATAGCGGAGAGCGCGCAGGCCGCTAGAAGCGGCCGTCCTCCGGCGGAATGAAATCCATCCGCGTCAGGGTGGGGCTCCGAACAGGATCGTTCACCGCGTCGATCGCCGCGAAGACGATCCCGTCGTGGAAGAAGGAGCGCTGCGGCGCGTCGAGATCGAGAGAGAGGACGCCGGGCCCGTCCGGCCGGAAGGCCCCGGGAAGCTCGTTCTCGGCGACGAGCTATGTCACGTTAGCTGTGGTGCCTTCTGCGTCTCAGTTCAAGGCGCGCGAGGCGGACGAGTCTTCCGCCGAAATAGGCACGGCTGCCTCGCGGTACCCCCAAAATCGTCGTCGCCTCAGCCAGAGTGTGGCCGCCGCGGATGAGGCCGAGAATTCGTCGCTCGGTTTCCGGCATTAGCTGGGCGATGTGATCAAGCAATTCGTGAGATTCGATCTCATCCATCTCCACGGATGGAACCGCCAACGTAGCGAAAAGGTATTCACTTTCGCGAGTCAGGCGTTTGGAGTTCCGTCGCCAGTAGCGATGAATGAAGTTCGTCGAAACGGCACCGAGCCATCGCGGTTCCTTCGCCATAGGGGTCTTCTGTCCAGCGATGAGCCATGCCCAGACATCTTGAATAAGGTCTTCTGCATCCGACCGCGGCAACCCTGCTCGGGTACACGCCCCGGCGATTTGACAGGATATCAAGGCGATCTCCTCCCGCGAAAGGACTGGTTCAGTGAAATTCGCCGTCGAGGCCCGAACGCCATGAAGGAATTCCTCGAGCTGTCTTCTTGCCTACAATTTTTTTCTATTTTTTCAGCATTCGTCAAGCGATGAATAGGTAGGCCACTGCTCATCCTGTAGAGACTCATCCGGGCGCAGCAGGTATTGAAAAACGAACTTATTTGCAGCCCGGGAGCGGGCTCTCCTAGCCCACCTGCGAGTATGAAGAGGAGGACATTATGTCTCGTCACCTTCGAGAAGCGGCCTTGGGGACGGCAGCGTGGGTTGTTGCGACGATCCTCCACGGGGCGCCTTCGACGACCTTGGTAGTGGTCTACAAGAATCCCGCACCCGGACGAGCTGTGGAGAGCACTCTGCCACCGTTCGCGCCTGTGTCCTCTCAGGAGGTCGGCGAACTGGGATTTTCCCTCATCGCAGACTACGAGAGTCGAGCCGTCTATGAGGGACCGACCGCGACCGCTTCAAAGCTAGTCGAAGAATTGCAGGCGGCTGGCAGTTCGGCGCGAATCGCGACAGATCTGGAGGAGATACACTTCAACGACGCCACGATCCACCTCGATGATTGGAAACCCATGCCTTCTTCCCCAGGTACTCAAATCGACTCGCCAGCAACAGATGCCCTGTACCTGGTGGCTCTTCGTTCCTACCCACTCCAGAGCTGGATCAAGGACCTCGATCTGCGCGGGGTGCGGCTCGTCGAAGCGCTTCCTCCCGCCTCGTTCCTGGTCAGGTTCCCACGTCAGCGGGTCGAGGAGCTCCAAGCGAAGACATCGTATGTGGCAGCTCTCATTCCCGTCACACCCTCATTGAAGCGCACACTTTTCCAGGGAATCGAACGCCCGAATGGCCCATGGAACGTGTTCATCCAGACCGCCGAACGCCCCGACGAGTCGATCCTCAGCTTCTTGATGAGCATCGATCCCGAAGCGACGGAAGAGCGAGACGGGGACCGCCGGTCCTACCGGGCTCAACTCACGGACGTGGACATAGAAACCTTGACGCACTTCGATCTCGTCTACAGCGTTTCGCCGATTGGCGTCGCCGAGCCGGCGAGCGAACGGCAAGGAGTTCTCGCTCTTCAACCGACCTTCACCTCCGGTCGGCAAGAAGTAGCCCCTACCTCACCCAACTACTATCAGCTTCTACAGAACAAGGGAATTACGGACTTTAGCAACACGAAGATCGCAATCATTGACACCGGATTCGACAATGGAGTGATGTCCGGTGGGAACGTGCATCCCGATTTTACGACCTCCGGTCAGCTTGAGTGTCTATCCGGCACGGCCGCTGTCTGTCAGGACCTCTTCACGCACGGCACCCCCAACGCGTCCGTCATCGCCGGTTACGCGGACTTCGGGTCTCGATCGGCAGGCTTTCGCGCTGATAACGGACAGTATAGGTACGGACTCGGACTCGCACCAAAGTGTCACTTAATCATCGCAAACAACTATGGCCTGTGTTCACTTACGATAACCCTAGCGCAGATGCTCATGGATCCGAATTTTCAGTCTCGACAGCCACACGTGATTAACTACAGCTTCGCGAACAATGGTCAGACCGGGTACGATTCTGATTCCCTCTTGATGGATAAATACACACGGCTGAAGGGTTGGCTCTTCACTGTCGCGGCCGGCAACGCTGTCACCGGCCAGCCAGCTGAGGTTCGCGCGCCGGCCACCGCCAAGAACGTGATCGCCGTGGGAGCAACTGAAACCTACACCAATATTACCGGCACCGCAGGGAGCTGGCCTAAAATGAGCCCGCCACTGACCGAGACCTGTAAATGGGCTGGATATTCTCCCTGGGGGCCACCTGAGGGCAATTTCACGCCTGAGGACGCCCGAAACATCCCGACATATTCGCCGACGCGGCGAAGCGCCTCCGATTTTGCCCTAAAGCCAGACCTCGTCGCGCCGGGCTCTCGTGTGACGGGCCCGCTTAGTCGTAACGCGGGCTGCCAAGGATTTTTAACCGTGTTCTGTAACAAAAACATCGACCAGTTCTTTGTAGGATCGGGGTTGCAGTTTTCCTACGGTTTCTCTGCCGGGACCAGCCTTTCGGCACCTGCTATCGCCGGGGCGGCCGCCGTCGTTAGAAAGTGGTATAGGAACATCCGCGGCATCGATCCCAGTCCTGCTATGACCAAGGCTATTCTGATCAACGGAGCCCGCGACATATCCGGCGGCTTAGTGCGTGCCGAGGATTTTGTGACCGCCGGAAGCGTGACTCACATCACAGCCGACAATCGACAGGGCTGGGGCAGTTTGAATTTCGACCGGCTCCTAGGCGCCTCCCTTAACTATTACACTAAGGATCAAAGCACCACTCTCCAGGCCGGGGTCTCCACCTATTGGGAGACCGTGCTCACGGTAAGAGATGGTTCTAAGCCAATCCGCATTACGCTGGTATACACTGACGCCCCGAGCGCGGTCAGCACGACCACGTACAAGGTCAAGAACGATTTGACGGTGGGCGCTTATCAGACGGCGTGTTTCCCTTGTTGGTACGGGAACAATATCAACGCCAGCACTGGCCTCTCGGCACCCAATGCGAGCGTTCGTGATCACGTGAACAACGTCGAGGAGATAATCATCCCGGCGTCTTATTACTCCACGGGCGCCACTTTGCGGGTATTCGTCAATGCCGATAACCTGGTGGCAGACGGGCTCAACCCCGATAATCTCGGCACTCCGTTCCGACAGGACTTTGCCCTGTTTGTTGACAATCTTAACTGAGGTTACTCTCGTGATGCCATTCTCGAAGATCTTTCAAAAGTCGTCAATAATCGCGGTCCTAGCACTGCTTCCTTATGAGGCTCAAGGAGGTGGGTGGAGACCTCTCGGTCCCCCAGGTGGGGATATTCGTCGCGTTGAAACCGACCCGAATGACTCGTCCCTCGTGTACGCACTACGCGGTGGCTCCGGCGCGGGATTGTTCCGAAGTACGGATGCAGGGCTGACCTGGACAACACAGGAGACCGGCCTGCCAGGCTCCTCGAGTGCCCTCGTCGTGACCGGGCCCCGAAGGCTCGAGGTCGGATCATCGAACTCGGGCGTGGCGCGATCCACCGACAGGGGCGAGACCTGGAACACGCACAACGACGGCCTCAATTCCCTCGAAATTCGCTCGCTTGCAGCAAGTGTTATGGGGGGCGTCATATACGCTTCCACACCCGTCGGAATCTTTAGGGCCTCGACCGCCGGGGGCTCGTGGCAGCCGGTCGGTCCTTCTGGAGCACCGGAGGGTTCGATCTACGGCCTTATTACCGACACGAGCGGGACCACCGTACTTGCGAGCGGAGCCGGCGTTATTTACCGGAGCGTCGATGGCGGGACGACATGGGCGACGGTGCCGGTATCTGGATTCTCCACGGCTTCTCCGGACCCGTTCGCCTTGGATCCAACGGCGCCTGGCGTCGCGTATGCGGCTTCGGTCGATTCGCTGTACAAGAGCGTCAACAATGGCGCCACGTGGACTCAAGTTTTTCAGCTCCCGGGTCTAATCTCATTTCTCTGTCTAGCGGTCGATCCACTTCACCCGCAAATCGTCTTTGCCGGTGGAGGCTCGACAAGCGGCGGGGTGGGAAGGATTTATCGCAGCGCCGACGGCGGTATTACCTGGAGCCGCACCGACAACAGCTTGCCCATCATCTATGTGACGAGTCTCGTCTTCTCGGCGGATGGCGCGCGTCTCTACGCCGGCACATCCAACTCCTTGATCTTAGGAGCCGGTGTCTGGCTCTACTACGACGCCGCCGGACCTTGCACGGCCGGCCCCGCGCAACTCTGTCTCTTAGGCGGCCGATTCCGCGCGACCGTCAACGCGACGGACCCCCGTACGGGAACGACGGCGACCGGTCACGCGATTTCTCAGACTGATCGCTACGGCATGTTCAGCCTGCCGGACTTTACCGGCGACGCGTCTTTTCCCGAGGTGATCCTCAAGATGGCTGATGCGACCGCCGCTCCGCCGCCATACGGCGGATCCTTCTGGGTTTTCCACACGGGGTTGACCGATCTCCAGTACACGCTGACGATCGAGGATCTGGTCAAAGGGGTCACACGCACATACCAGAACGACCGGAGCGATCCGACGCATCTCTGCGGCGGCGCCGACACGGCGGCTTTCGTCAACTGAGCGCGCCGCTGGACGATCTCCTCAGGAACGTTTGAAAAACTGCACGGCCCGCTCGTGCTTTTCGGCGGCCGCCCGGGTCTTGAACGTACCGAGATTGCGCCGTTTTCCGGTTTTGGGGTTTTTCTTCCGGGAGTAGAGACGATACCCGCCCGCGGGAAGCTTTCGGATCATGCGCGGCCTCCGGGTGAAGGTCCCTGCGACGAGCGTGCCGATCGCGCCCGGTGAAAGTGTCCGATCGGACGCGCGGCTTCTCGACTCCGTATGAACATCCGTGAAGCGGTCGAGAGCTCGGAACATTTGACGCTCTGCTCACCGTTTGAAGCCTCTTCATGCCGGATCCGCGGCGATTTCCGAATCCCGTTCTGCAATCGACGCCGGTTTCGTCAACCGGGACAGGAGACGTCAGCTTGCGGCGGCGTGGGTCCTGATAGGGCTCGCACTCGGCCTTCGCTTCTATCGACTCTCCTTCTTCTCGCTGTGGCTCGACGAGATCCTGGAGGCCTACTGGATCCGAGGCTCCTCTGAATTCTTCTGGAGCGCCCTCAAATTCGACGGTGTCCATCCACCTCTCGACTATCTGATTGCGCGCAGTGTCGACCGCCTCCATCCGGCGGAGGCGTGGCGGAAGATCCCGGATGTCGTGTTCGGAGTCGTGAGCATCGCGGCGTGCTATCGGCTTCTGCTTCTCCGAGCCGGACAGGCGATCGCGAGCGCCACGGCCGCGCTGCTGGCGGTCGCCCCGTTTCATGTTCGATACTCGCAGGAGTATCGGCCTCACGTTCTGGGTCTCTGCCTGGCGATCGTCGGCCTCCTGGCGTTGGAGGTCTTTCTTCGGAAACCGAACGAAGCGCGCCTTCTCCTGCTGTTCGTCGCTTCCCTGGCTACCGCCTACACGCTCTACCTCGGCGCCGTCGTCCTGGGTGTCGCGGCTATCGCCCTGCTTCTCGAAGACGCCCTGGCGGAAAAGAATCCCGGCCGCCGTCTCCTGGCGCGCCGCTGTCTGATGTTTCTCCCCGTCTTCGTCCTGCTTCTCTGGGTGGCCTATCTCCCCTGGTGGCCGGTGATCCGCGATGTCGCGCATCGCGCTTCGCCCGTTGGTCCCGAGCCTCTTTCTCTGGCGCGTCTCAAAGGGGAGCTCTCGTTCTTCTCCGTCGGCGGTTTTGAAGGCGATCCTCTCCGGTTCACGGGAATCCTGTACGGCCTGGTGGCCGTCGTGGGAGGGGTACTGGCGTTCCGGCGACCCGGGCTCCGATTCGTTCCCGCTTGGTTTCTCGGGAGCTTTCTCTGCATCGAGGTTCTAGGGCGGATTCATCCCCACTGGTACGCACCGCGCAGGCTCCTCTGCGCGGCGCCGGCCCTCACCATTCTCGTGACGATCGCCCTCGTCGCGGGGTGGCGGCGAAGAGCCCTCACGCGCGCTCTCGCGGCCGCCGTGGGGATCGTCCTTCTCTTCGGCATGGCGGGTGGTCTCCGCCGTTACTACACGGAGGGACGGCGCGACTGGAGGCCGCTGGCGGCGTTCCTGGCGCGAACGCCCAAAGCGGAAGAAGTCTTCACGGAGAACCAGTGGACACAGCTCTGTCTGGCGTACTACCTCGACGGTCCCGACTGGCTCGAGCGTCAGACCGCGAAACCGCCTCTCCCGGTGGCAAGGCAGGTGTCCAACCTCGACGGAGAGGTCGTCCGCCTGACGTGGTCCTGGAAGCCCGGCTTACCGGCGTGGGTCGTCCTGGGCGGCGCTCCGGAGCGTCCCGCCCTGCGAGAGTGGACGAACCAGTTTCAGAGCCGCGACTTCCCGGAGGCGGAGGGGCGCGCGCGCCTCGTTCTTCTCGCTCCCGACCGGCGGGATCTGGCTCTCGCGCGCTGAGCCGATCACCATGTCTCCGAACACCTGTCCACCCTCTGCCCGGGCGGAACATTCTCAAGACGGTCAGTCCGTGTTCTCAGAGAGTCCGATCCAAAACGGCCCCGTTCGCGACGGATGGCCTGCCCGCCCGGATTCGAACCGGGGACCTACGGCTTAGAAGGCCGTTGCTCTATCCAACTGAGCTACGGGCAGTCGGGGAGGATTATCGGCTATCGCCCGGCTCCGGAAAACGCGGTCTCGCGATCCGACCCTGTATAGTTTCAAGGCAATTCCATGAGGGGACAAACCGAGTTACTCCGCGTGCGGCGGCAAAGCGTGGCGGTCGATCTCGCCCTGGCGGCGGCCGCTCCCCGGCGGGTCGAGATCTTTCTCCCCGAGCCGCCGGCGGGCAAGGACCGGCGCCAGCAGGTCCTCGACCTGATCGAAGAGGGGCCCGACTTCCTCCCCGCGCGGGAATCGGCCTCGGGCCGCTGGGAGATCTTCAACCGCAGCGCCGTGCTCTGGATCCGGATCCTTCCCGGCAGCTTCGGGCCCGAGGGCGAGGAGAGCGAGGAGCTCTTCGACTTCCGCCAGAAGGTCCACGTCGATTTCACCTCCGGCGATCCGCTCGACGGCGAGCTCCTTTACTCCGCCCAGGAGCAGGAGACGCGCGTGACGGACTACATGAACTACGAAAGCCGCTTCTTCCGTCTCTGGCGCGGCGAGGACGTGTACCTGATCAACAAGTCGCACGTCCTCCGTGTCCTCGAAGACTGAACTCGGAGGAACATCCGTGGCCCAGATCGACGCCCTGTTGCAGAGTCTCACGAAGTTCGGCGCCCAGGGTGCGCTGCTTTCGAGCGGCGAAAAAGTCCAGCTCGTCTTCCCGACCGGGAAGCGCTACGCGTCCCAGACCACGCCGCACGACGCCCTGGTCAAGCTCGTGACCGAGATCGTCCCGGCGGCGACGCAGTTGAACCGCAACGGCGGCACGACGTTCGTCTACCAGCATGACGGCACGCCGGTCACCGTGCGTGTCGACGCCGGGATCACCGCCTGGAAGGTCGCGATCGAGGTCCATCCGCCCGCGGAGATCGAGACGGCGACCGATTTTCCGGCGGGCGCCGTCTCCACGGGCGCGCCGGCAGCCCCCGTGCCGCAGGCGCCTCCCCCGGAGCCCGTCGCGGCCGCGCCCGTCCTGTCCTACGCGAACGTTCAGGTGGACTCCGCGATCGAGCGCCTCCTTCTGCGGATGCTCGAGCTCGGAGCCTCCGACCTCCACCTGTCGTCGGGCGCGGTGCCGACCGTCCGGCTCCACGGCGTGATCCAGGTCCTTCCCGGCTTCCCCGCGTTTGCCGACGACGAGCTGCTCGCCCGCCTCTACGAGATCACTCCCACCCGCAACCGCGAGGAGTACGAGCGGCGCAACGACACGGACTTCGCGCATGCGATCCCCGGCGTCTCACGCTTCCGCGTGAACCTCTTCCGCGACCGCAAGGGTCCGGGCGGGGTGTTCCGCGCGATCCCCTACCGGATCCTGACGCCCGCCGAGATCGGCCTCCCGAAGAGCGTTCTCGAGCTCTGCGAGCTGACCAAGGGCCTCGTTCTCGTCACGGGACCGACCGGCTCGGGAAAGTCGACGACTCTCGCCACCCTGATCGATTGGATCAATCTCAACCGCACCGACCACATCATCACGATCGAAGACCCCATCGAGTTCGTCCACGAGAACAAGAAATGCCTCGTGAACCAGCGCGAGGTGCACGCCCATTCCGACTCGTTCAAGGACGCGCTTCGAGCGGCCCTTCGCGAGGACCCCGACATCGTCCTCGTCGGTGAAATGCGCGATCTCGAGACGATCGCGATTGCGGTCGAGACCGCCGAGACGGGCCACCTCGTGTTCGGGACCCTTCACACGACGACGGCGCCCTCGACCGTCGACCGCATCATCGATCAGTTTCCCGCGGACCGGCAGGAACAGATCCGAACCATGCTCGCCGGCTCGCTGAAGGGCGTCATCTCGCAGACGCTCTGCAAGAAGATCGGCGGCGGCCGCGTCGCGGCCTACGAGATCCTGATCTGCAACAGCGCCGTCTCCAACCTGATCCGCGAGCGGAAGATCTTCCAGATCTACTCGATCATCCAGACCAGCAAGCAGCAGGGGATGATGACTTTGAACGACTCGCTTCTCTCTCTCGTGAAGAGCAAACAGGTGGACATCCGGGAGGCCTACACCATGGCTGTCAACAAGTCGGAGTTCGCCGGCCAGCTCAACCGAGAGGGGCTGAAGTTCGGCGGAACGGTCGCCGACTAGCCGCAAGATTGTCAGTAATGAGTTATGGGTTATGGGTTATGGGTCACCAAACCGGGACAGAAACTGAACTGAAAACCGAAAACTGAAAACTGGTCCCCCGGCACGGATCAGACGCGCGCCAGGACCGCCCATAGAAGCAGGTCGACGCAGGCGAGGATCACGAGGCCCCAGAACGTCGCGAGGCGGCGGCTCTCCCGGGTCAAGGTGCGCATACCAATTGGACGGTTCCGGGGCGCGGGAGATTACCTGCCAGGGGGCCCGGATCGGGAAGCAAGGCGCAGCCGGACGGGTTATAGTCCGCGGTTCCCGTCGATTTAAAGCGCGCGGGGCGTCCGCTCCGCGGGAGGAAATCATGAGCTCTCGGCCTCTCCGCTTCTTTGCCGTCCTGCTTGCCGCGACGGCTCTTCCGCTCTCCGCGGCGGCGGCGGCCCCCGCGAAGAAGGCGCCCGCGACCCGCCCGGCGGCCCGCGACGCCGGACACCCCGTCAAAGTCACGTCCGTCGAGGGCATCACCGAATACGTGCTCGGCAACGGCCTTCACGTGCTCCTCTTCCCGGACCAGACGAAGCAGACGATCACCGTCAACGTCACCTACATGGTCGGCTCCCGGCACGAGGGATACGGCGAGACGGGGATGGCCCATCTCCTCGAGCACCTGCTCTTCAAGGGCACGCCGAAGCACCCGAACATCCCGCAGGAGCTGACCGCGCACGGCGCCCGACCGAACGGATCCACATGGTTCGACCGCACCAATTATTTCGAGACGTTTCAGGCGACCGACGAAAACCTCCGCTGGGCCCTGGATCTCGAGGCGGACCGGATGGTCCACTCCTTCGTCGCGAAGAAGGACCTCGACAGCGAGATGACGGTCGTCCGCAACGAGTTCGAGCTCGGCGAGAACGATCCCGCGAGCATCCTCGAAGAGCGCGTGCTCTCGACCTCGTACCTCTGGCACAACTACGGCCACTCGACGATCGGAGCGCGCGCGGATCTCGAGAACGTTCCGATCGAGCGCCTGCAGGCATTCTGGCGGACGTACTACCAGCCGGACAACGCGTACCTGCTCGTCGCCGGCAAGTTCGACGAGGCGAAGACTCTCGCCTGGATCGACCAGAAGTTTTCGCCGATCCCCCGGCCGACGCGCTCCCTGCAGAGAACCTACACCGCCGAGCCGACCCAGGACGGCGAGCGTGAAGTCACGCTTCGCCGCGTCGGGGACGTTCAGGCCCTGGCCGTCGCGTATCACGTGACATCGGCCACGCATCCGGACGGCGCGCCGATCCAGGTCCTCGCGTTCCTCCTCGGCGATACGCCCTCCGGCCGGCTCCACAAGGCCCTGGTCGAGACCAAGAAGGCTTCGGCGGTCGGCGGCTACATGCAGCCGCTGAAGGAGCCCGGTTTCATGATGCTCACCGCCGAGGTGCGCCAGGACTCGTCGATCGAGGACGCGCGCCGCACGATGCTCGAAACGATCGACGCCCTCTCCAAGACGCCTCCCACGAAGGAGGAGGTCGAGCGCGCGAAGACGGCTCTCCTGAAGAACATCGAGCTCACGCTGAATTCCGCGGACCGGGTCGGACTCCAGATGAGCGAGTTCATCGCGATGGGAGACTGGCGGCTCTTCTTCCTGAACCGCGATCGCATCAAGAAAGTCACGCCCGAAGACGTCGCGCGCGTTGCCGGCGCCTATCTCAAGCCCTCCAACCGCACCGTCGGCCAGTTCCTCCCGACGCCGAAACCCGATCGGGCGGAGATCCCGGCGCCTCCGGACACCGCGGCGATGCTGAAGGATTACAAGGGCGAAGCGGCCGTCGCGCAGGGCGAGGCCTTCGACCCGACTCCTTCGAACATCGAGTCCCGCACCACGCGAACGAAGCTCGCCAGCGGGATGAAGCTCGCCCTCCTGACGAAGAAGACGCGAGGCGAAACCGTGGTCGCGTCGATGACGATCCGCTTCGGCGATGAGAAGAGCCTGATGAACCGCGCGACCGCCGCGGACCTCGCCGCGGACATGCTCGAGCGCGGAACGGCGAAGCACACCCGGCAGCAGGTCCACGACGAGTTCGACCGGCTGAAGGCCCGCGTCCGCATCTCCGGCGGGCCGACCTCGGCGAACATCGGCGTCGAGACCACCCGCGAGAACTTCCCCGCCGTCATGCGGCTCATCGCGGAAATCCTTCGGACACCGACGTTCCCGGCGACCGAGTTCGAGCAGCTGAAGCAGGAAAACCTCGCCACGATCGAGCAGCAGAAGAGCGACCCGAACTTCGTGGGGCAGAACGCCTACCAGCGACACATGAGCGTCTACCCCAGGGGCGACGTGCGTTACGTCCAGACGGCCGACGAGTCGCTGAACGACTATCGCTCGGCCACGATCGACGACGCGAAGAAATTCTACGCGGACTTCTACGGCGGCTCGAACTCGGAGCTCGCCGTCGTCGGCGACTTCGACGCGAAGGAGGTCTCGAAGCTCGCGGCGGATCTTTTCGGCGACTGGAAGAGCCCGAAGCCGTTCACGCGCGTCCCGCGGCCCTTCCAGGACGCGGCGGCACTCAATCAGGCGCTGCCGACCCCGGACAAGGCGAACGCGATCTTTCTCGCCGGCGTCAACCTCGATATCCGCGACGACGACCCCGATTACCCCGGCCTCGTTCTCGGCAACTACATGCTGGGCGGAGGCTTCCTCAACTCGCGCCTCGCGACGCGCATCCGTCAGAAGGAAGGGTTGAGCTACGGCGTCGGATCCCAGTTCGTCGCCAGCCCGCTCGACAAGTCGGGCACCTTCTTCACGTTCGCGATCTACGCCCCGCAGAACGCCGAGAAGCTCGAGGCGGCCTTCAAGGAGGAGCTCACTCGCGCCCTGAAGGACGGGTTCACCGACCAGGAGGTCAAGGAAGCGAAGTCCGGCTACCTTCAGAACGCGCAGGTCGGGCGCGCGCAGGACGGGGCGCTCGCGGGCAAGCTCGCGGGGAATCTGTTCATCGACCGAACGCTGGCCTGGGACGCCGACCTGGAGAAGAAGATCGCCGCCCTGACTCCCGAACAGGTCGTGTCCGCGATGCGCCGCCACATCGAGCCGTCGAAGATCACGATCGTCAAGGCGGGAGACTTCAAGAGCACGGCGCCGCCGGCCCCCGCGAAGTGATCGGGCCGGCCTCGGCGACCGCCATCGTGAAACGTCGAATGGCCGCCGCCCTGTTCGCCGGCGTGAGCTGGATCGCGCCGGCGATGGCCCTCGCCGTCCCCGACACGACGGAGGCGTTGAAACCCCCCATGGCCAGAAAGACCGCCCGCACCGAGACCCTGCACGGCGCCGAGCGCCGCGACGACTACTACTGGCTGCGGGAGCGCAAGAGCCCGGAAGTGCGCTCCTACATCGACGCCGAGAACGCCTACACGGACGCGTTCATGAAAGAGACGGCTCCCCTGCAGGAGAAGCTCTACGCCGAGATGCTCGGGCGCATCCAGGAGACCGACCTCTCCGTTCCCTACCGCAAGGGGGACTTCCTCTACTACTCGCGCACCGAAGAGGGAAAGTCGTACCCGATCTATTGCCGGAAGCATGGCAGCGTCGACGCTCCCGAGGAGATCACCCTCGATCTGAACGAGCTCGCGAAGGGCGAGCGGTTCATGGCGCGAGGCGACTACGAAATCAGCGACGACGGCCGCCTGCTGGCGTACACGCTCGACAACACGGGTTTCCGCGAGTACACGCTCCACGTGAAGGACCTCCGAACCGGCAAGGTCTTCTCCGAGAACGTTCCGCGCGTCTCGTCGGTCGCCTGGGCGGCGGACAACAAGACCCTGTTCTACGTCGTCGACAACGACGCGAAGCGGCCCTACAGGCTGTTCCGTCACAGACTCGGCGCTCCCTCGTCGGCCGACGCGCTCGTCTACGAGGAAAAGGACGCGATGTTCACGCTCGGGGTGGAGCGGAGCCGCAGCCGGACGCATGTCCTGCTCGAGTCGAGCTCCCACACGGCGAGCGAATGGCGGTACCTCCCGGCCGGCGAGCCCGAGGGCGCGTTCCGAGTCGTCGCGCCGAGGGAGAAGGATCACCAGTACGACGTCGACCATCGCGGGGACACCTTCTACATCCGGACGAACGCCGGCTGCCGGAACTTCCGGGTGGGGACCGCGCTCGTTGCGGAGCCCGGGCGGTCAACCTGGAAGGAGCTCATCCCCTGCCGCGACGCGGTGATGGTTTCCGGAGTCCATGTGTTTGCCTCCCACGCCGTCCTGCTCGAGCGCGAGGACGGGCTTCCGCGGATCCGGATCACGGACCTCGCATCCGGCGCGTCGCACCGCGTCGAGTTTCCCGAGACGGCGTACGCGCTGCTTCCCGAGGCCAACGCCGAGTTCGCGGCCGACAAGTTCCGGTTCAATTACCAGTCGCTCACCACGCCCCCCACCGTCTACGACTACGACATGGCGACGAAGGAGCGGCTGATCCTGAAGCGCACCGAGGTTCTCGGCGGCTACGATCCCGCCCGGTACCGCACGGAGCGCATCTACGCGACCGCGAGCGACGGCGCGCGCGTCCCGATCAGCCTCGTGTACCGGATCGGGCTCGCGAAGAACGGGGCGAATCCCACGCTCCTGATGGGGTACGGGTCCTACGGGTCCCCGACATTTCCCACGTTCAACTCGAACCGCGTGTCGCTGCTCGACCGCGGCTTCGTCTACGCGATCGCCCACATCCGCGGAGGCGGGGAGATGGGCAAGAAATGGCACGACCAGGGCCGGATGCTGGCGAAGAAGAACACGTTCACCGACTTCATCGCGGCGGCCGAGGCCCTCATCTCGCAGAAGTACACGTCGAAGGAGAAGCTTTCGATCGAGGGCGGCAGCGCCGGCGGCCTCCTCATGGGCGCCGTCGTGAATCTCCGCTCCGACCTCTTCCACGCCGTCATCGCGCGGGTCCCGTTCGTCGACGTCATCGGGTCGATGCTCGACGAGTCGCTTCCGCTGACCGTCGGCGAGTTCGAGGAGTGGGGCAACCCGAAAATCAAGGAACAGTACGACTACATGCTCTCGTACAGCCCCTACGACAACCTCTCCGCGAAGGACTATCCCGCGATGCTCGTCAAGACCTCGTTCGACGACAGCCAGGTGATGTACTGGGAGCCCGCGAAGTACGTCGCGAAGCTCCGCACGCTGAAGACCGACAAGAACCCTCTGCTCTTCCGAATCAACATGGCGGGCGGGCACGGGGGATCGTCCGGCCGGTACGACAAGCTCCGGGAGACCGCATTCGACTACGCCTTTCTGCTCCGGACGCTGGGTCGGGCTTCGTAGAAGAGCAAGGGGACCGCTCTCCTTCCCGCCGGAGCGCCAGCGGCTACAATCGCCCCCCGTGTCTCTGTCTTCTGGCTTCCGCCTCGGCCCCTACGAGATCCTGAGCCCGCTCGGATACGGCGGAATGGGCGAGGTCTACAGCGCGCCTCGCGTGCTCGACGCACGCGCACGAGGCGGCGCGACGCCACCTCGAGCTCAATCCCGACGACGCACGGGCGCTGTATCTCGGCGCGGGCGCGTTGATCAACCTGGGACGAAAAGCGGAGGGCTCGCCTGGATCGAGCGGGCCCTGACCCTGCAGCCCGACGAGCAGGGAGTTCTCTACAACTGCGCCTGCGCGGGCGCGTTGGCCGGAGAGACGGAACGGGCGCTCGACTGCCTGGAGAAGTCCGTGCGCGGCGGATGGGGAAACCGCGAGTGGATCCTGCACGACACCGACCTGGGCTCGATCCGGGACCACCCCCGGTACCGGCAGCTCTTCGGGCTCTGACCGGTACGGCCTTTCCCGCGGGTCGAAGCGGCCCGGTCAGCTCGGAGCGGCCGCTTCCCGAAAGGTCCACACGGTTCCCACGGGCCGCCCACCCACGTTCTGGGGGCGGGAGGATCGGGAGAACACCCGGCCGTCCTTGAGCTCGACGCGGTCCGTCTGAGCGATGTCGCTCTTCGGGTGCAGGCCCATGAGCCGCTTCGCGAACGCTCCGGGATCCCGGACCTGGTCGAGGAGATACCCGAGCAGCTCGTTGCCTTCGCGGACGGCGGCGACCGCCTCGGGAACCCGCCACATCTCGACGAAGCTCCGGTTGAAGTTCGAGATGCGCCCCCGCTCGTCGACGACCAGAATCCCGTCGCCCGTCGAATCGAGCGTCGCCTGGAGGAGCGCGAGGGACGTTCGCAGATCGCTCTCCGCGCGCTTCTGCCGGGTTATGTCGAGGGCCACGCCGAGGACGCCCTTGATCGTCCGATCCGGCTCGCGGACCGGCACGACGTGACATGCGAACGTGCGGCCGGACCAGTCCACCTCGAAGTCCACGGACTCGCCGAGGAGCGCCTTCCGATGCGCCACGAGCGGCAGGAACCCCGGGTCGTCCGTGTGGAAATACTCCGAGAGGGAGACGCCCGCATACTGGTTCGCCCGCTCCCCCATCTCGCCCAACGCCCGGCCCATCGAGGATGTCAGCTTCAGGTCGCGATCGGTCGACCAGAGGACCACGGGCAGCTCGCCGGCGAAGAGCTTCAGGGCCCTCGCCTGCTCCTCGATCGCCGCGTCCGAAACCTCGCGCTCCTGTTTCAAGCGGCGCCGCAGTTCGAGCTGGGCGACCACCTGACGGGCGAGCGCGCGCAGCGCGTTCGTCTGCGCCGGGCTCAGATCGCGCGGCGCGGCGTCCATCACGCAGAGGGTGCCGAGCGCCTGCCCTTCCGGGGTGATCAGCGGGGCGCCCGCGTAGAACCGGAGTCCGGGATCCCGGGTGACGAGGGGATTGTCGGAGAACCGATCGTCGGCCTTCGCGTCCGGAACGATCAGGACTTCCCGGTCGAGGATCGCGTGCGCGCAGAAGGCGACCTCGCGGGGGGTCTGCTCGAGCTCGATCCCGACGCGCGACTTGAACCATTGCCGCTCTTCGTCGACGAGCGAGATCAGCGCCTTGGATGTCCCGCAGATATGCGACGCGAGAAGTGTCAGATCGTCAAATTCTCGCTCGGGCTCCGTGTCGAGGATCTCGTAGTCCCGGAGGACCCGGATCCTCGTCGTCTCGTCTGCGGGAAGAGCAGCGGCCCTCATGGTCTCACCTGAAGGAACGGCCGAATCATATCCCCGCCTTCGAGCTCTCCCCTCTCCTCCTCGGTCGGGGGAGGACCGGGGTGAGGGGTGAGGGGGTATCCGCTCCTCCCGCAGCCGGCCGCCCTTTCGGTTTTCAAGCCAAAGACCCCTCTAACCTCTCCCTCTGACCTCTCACCTCTCACCTCTCACCTCTGGCTTGGCTGGAACCGTTCTTGCGACGGCCTGCCGCATGAGCTCCAGATCCCGCCACCCCCGCCCCCTTCGCTCCGGCGAAGACCTGCCCGCATTCGACCGCAACAAGGGGATCCTCCACGCGATCGTCGATATCCCGAAAGGCAGCCTCAACAAGTTCAAGCTCGACGACGAGCTCGGGCTCTACAAGCTCTCCGAGTCCTTCCGGCGGGCGCGTCCTTCCCGTTCGACTTCGGGTTCGTTCCTTCGACCCTCGGAGAGGACGGCGATCCGGTCGACGTCCTGCTGCTGATGGACGAGCCCGCGTTCGTCGGCTGCCTCGTCGCGGCCCGATTGATCGGCGCCATCCAGGCGGAGCAGACGGAAGACGGGAAGACGGAGCGCAACGACCGGCTGATCGCCGTCGCGGAAGAGTTGCGAACGCACAAGAACGTCCGGAGCCTCGGCGACGTTTCGGACAATCTCGTCGGCGAGATCGAGCACTTCTTCGTCTCGTACAACGAGGCGAAGGGAAAGCGGTTCGCACCGAAGGGCCGGGTTGGCCCGAGAAAGGCGCGCGCGCTGGTGGACGAGGGAGTGCGGCATTTCGAAGCCGCCCGGAAGCGCCGCAGCGCCGCGTCCCGAAAGCGGTAGAAGCCGGCCTTCCGCCCCGGGGAGGTCCCGGCCTAGACTCCCGGCTCGGCGACGGGAGCCTCGCCGAGCTTCATCGCGGCGGTCGCGGGAACTCGATCGTCGCGGTCCTGCGGCTGCTCGCCGCGGGCCTCGGGCGCCGGCCGCGGGGATCCCTTCTTGCGCCGGCCGTTGATCCACTCCTGGAAGCGCTCCATGTAGACGTAGACGATCGGCGTCACGTAGAGGGTCAGGATCTGGGAGAACAGGAGCCCGCCGACGACGGCGAGACCGAGCGGCCGGCGCGACTCGGCGCCCGTTCCGAGCCCCATGGCGATCGGAAGCGTTCCCATCAGCGCGGCGACCGTCGTCATCATGATCGGGCGGAAACGCACGATGCACGCCTCGTAGATCGACTCCTCGGCGCTCTTTCCCGCCTTGTGCGCCTCGATGGCGAAGTCGATCATCATGATCCCGTTCTTCTTAACGAGGCCGACCAGCATGATGATGCCGACGAACGCGTAGATCGAGAGGTCCACGCGGAAGATGAGAAGCGTCACGAGCGCTCCGAATCCGGCGAACGGCAGCGCCGAGAGGATCGTCAGGGGGTGGATGAAGCTCTCGTACAGGATTCCGAGCACCATGTAGATCACCAGCACGGCCATGAGGAGCAGCAGGCCGAGCCCCTGCAGCGAGGACTGGAAGGCCTGCGCCGTTCCCTGGAAGGTCGTCTGCATCGTCGCGGGCAGCGTCGTTCGCGCGGCCCGCTGGACGCCCGCGACGGCGTCGCCGAGCGCCACGCCGGGGCGCAGGTTGAAGGACAGCGTGACGGAGGGCAGCTGCCCCGAATGGGTCACGGCGAGGGGGCCCACGCTCTGCTTCACGGTCGCGAGGGCATCGATCGGCACGAGGTCGCCCCTGGCGGATCGGACGTGAAGCATCGAGAGCGCCGCCGGGTCCGACTGGAACTGCGGCATCAGCTCCATGATCACCTGGTACTCGTTGTTCGGCGCGTAGATCGTCGAGATCTGGCGCGAGCCGTAAGCCGTGTACAGCGCCTCCTCGATCGCCTGCGGCGTCACGCCGAAGGAAGCCGTCTTGTCGCGGTCGATGTCGATCGAGGCCTGCGGGTTCTTCAGCTGGAGATCGCTCGTGACGTCCTGGAACCCGGGCAGCTCGCGCATCTTCGCCTCGAGAACCGGTGCGTACTTGTAGAGCTGGGCGGTGTCGGCGTCCTGCAGGGTGAACTGATATTGGCTCTTGGTCAGGCTCCCGCCGATCCGGATCGGAGGCGGATTCTGCAGGAAGACCCGGATGCCCGGGACCCTCGCGAGCTTGGGGCGGAGCTCCTGGATGACCTCGTCCGCGGACAGCTTGCGCTTCGAGCGCGGCTTCAGGTGCATGAAGATCGTTCCCGAGTTGCCGGCGGAGCCTCCCCGGGGGCCGAAGCTCGACATGAAGCCCTCAACGTTCGGATCCTTCTGGACCACGGCGGCGAGCGCCTGCTGGTGCTCCGACATCGACTGGACGGAGATGCCCTGCGCGGCTTCCGTGAAGCCGAACACCATGCCGAGGTCTTCGCTCGGCAGGAAGCCCTTCGGGACCTTCACGAAGAGGAAAGCCGTCGCCAGCAGGATCGCGGCCGACACCAGCATCATGAATCCCTTGTGCGCGAGCGCGAGCTTCAGGGTCCTCTCGTAGAGGCCCAGCATCCCGTCGAAAAAGCTCTCGAGCGCGTTGTAGAAGCGCCCGTGCTGCTTCTTCTCGTGAGACTCGGCCTTGAGAAAGCGGCTGCAGAGCATCGGCGTCAGCGTGAGCGAAACGAATCCCGAGACCAGGATCGCGACGCCGATCGTGATCGCGAACTCGTGAAACAGCCGCCCGATGATCCCGCCCATGAAGAGGACCGGGATGAACACGGCGGCGAGCGAGAGCGTCATCGAGATGATCGTGAACCCGATCTCGCGGGAGCCCTTGAGCGCCGCGTCCCAGACGTTTTCTCCCATCTCTATGTGCCGGACGATATTCTCGAGCATGACGATCGCGTCGTCGACGACGAAGCCGACCGAGAGCGTCAGAGCCATCAGCGAGAGGTTGTCGAGGCTGTAGCCCAGGACGTAGAGCGCGGCGAACGTCCCGACGATCGAGATGGGCAACGCGAGGCTCGGGATGATCGTCGCCGACGCGTTGCGCAGGAAGAGGAAGATCACGAGGATGACGAGCCCGAGCGTCAACACGAGCGTGAACTTGACGTCGTTGACCGACGCGCGGATCGACTCGGAGCGGTCGAACAGCACGCGCAGCTTCACCGAAGCGGGCAGCTGCTTCTGGAAAGTCGGCAGGAGCCGGCGCACGGCGCTCGCGACCTCGACCGTGTTCGTCCCCGGCTGCCGCTGGATCGCGAGGATGATCGCGCGCTGGTCGATGAACCACGCCGCGATCTTGTCGTTCTCGACGCTGTCGATGACCCGGCCGAGCTGCTCCAGGCGCACCGGTGCTCCGTTGCGGTAGGCGACGACCAGGGGCCGGTATGCCGGAGCGTCCGTCAGCTGGCCGTTCGCCTGCACCGTGAACGCCTGATGCCGGCCGTAGAGAGTCCCCGTCGGGAGATTGACGTTCGCGCTCTGCACGGCGCTCGAGACCTCGTCGATCCCGATGCCGCGCGTCGCGAGGGCCCGCGGATCGAGCTGGATGCGCACGGCGTACTTCTGCGAGCCGTAGACCTGGACCTGCGCGACCCCCGAGATGGTGGAGATCCGCTGCGCCATCATCGTCTCGCCGAACTCGTCGATCTGGGAGAGCGGAAGCGTCGGCGACGTCAGCGTCAGGTACAGGATCGGCTGGTCGGCCGGGTTGACCTTCTGGTACGACGGCGGGCTCGGCATCGAGGGAGGCAGCTGACGGCCGGCCACGGCGATCGCCGACTGGACGTCCTGCGCCGCCGAGTCGAGGTTCCGGCTCAGGTTGAACTGCAGCGTGATGTTCGTCGCGCCCTGGATGTTCGTCGAGTTCATCGAATCGAGGCCCGCGATCGTCGAGAACTGACGCTCGAGCGGCGTTGCGACCGCGGAGGCCATCGTCTCCGGAGACGCGCCGGGAAGGCTCGCCGTGACCTGGATCGTCGGAAAGTCGACGTTCGGAAGATCGCTGATCGGCAGCAGGCGGTAGCCCATGACGCCGAAGAGCAGGATGCCGAGCATGACGAGCGTCGTCATGACCGGCCTTCGGATGAAGATCTCGGCGACGTTCACGACCGCACCTCCCCGCCCGCGACGCCGGGCCCCGCGGGCCGGGCCTCGCTCTTGATCTCGATCTTCGTCCCGGGTGCCAGCCGCAGCTGGCCGTCCGTGACGACGCGCTCACCCGCGCGAAGACCCTTCGAGATGACGGCATCGGGCCCCGCCGTCCGCGCCACGGTGACCGGGCGCGATTCGACGGTGAGATCCGACTTCACGACGAAGACGAACTGCCCCGTCTGCCCCGTCTGAACCGCCTGCGACGGAACGACGATCGCGTTCGAATCGACCGAGAGCCCGAGCACCACGTCCACGAACTGCCCCGGCCATAGGGTCTCGTTGCGGTTGTCGAACTGGGCCTTCAGCACGATCGTTCCCGTCTGGGGGTCGACGGCGTTGTCGACGAAGAAGAGGACGCCGGACTGCGGCGGCGCCGTGTGGTCGGACGGCGTCGCCACGACCTGGAGCTTCCGTCCGCCCGCGGCCTGGGCCTGAACCTGGCCGAGCGTCGATTCGGGAACGGTGAACGTCGCGTAGATGGGCTGGATCTGGTTGATCACGACGAGCGGCTTGTCGTCGTTCGCCTTGACGATGTTTCCCGCCTGCACCTGCAGGCTGCCGGTCCGGCCCGAGAGCGGCGCGGTGATCGTGCAGTACTCGAGGTTCAGGCGGGCGTTCTCGACCTGGGCGAGATCAGCCTGGACGGTCGCCTCCGCGGCGGCCGCGGTCGAGCGGACCAGGTCGTACTCCTGCTGCGTGACGTAGTCCTTCGAGATCAGGACCGCGTACCGTCTGGCGTCGGCCTCGGAATTCTTCGCCCGCGCGCGGTCGCGGGTCAGATTCGCCTGGGCCTCGGACAGCGCCGCCTGGAAGGGACGCGGGTCGAGGACGAAGAGCACGTCGCCCTTCTTCACGTCCTGGCCCTCGCGGAAGGTGACGCGCGTCAGTTGCCCGCCGACGCGTGCCTTCACCTGGACGCTCGAGAGGGCCTCGACGTGGCCGATCGCGCGCACTTCGAGAGGAACGGGCCTCTGCGCGACGGTGCCGACCACGACGGGAACGGCCTCCGGCGCCATCCCCGCCCGCGGATCTTTTTTCGCGCACGCCGCAGCCCCCGCCGCCAGGGTCGCGAAGAGGATCGCCGCCACCCGCCGTCCGATTTCGCCGGTTCTCATCGAGATCCCTCGTTTCCGCCGGACGCCGGAGGCTCGAGAGAGCCCGTGTCGTGCGCCAGCTGCGCCACCGCGACGAACCAGTCCGATCGCGCCTGGACCTCCTGAGCGCGCGCGCTGGCGAACGCGGTCTGCGCGGTCAGGACGTCCAGAATGTTGCCGACTCCCGCCTTGTAGCGCCCGAGCGCCACGTCCTGCGACTGCGAGGCGGACGCCAGGAGGTCCCGGGAAGTCCGGACCCTCTGGGAGGCCGTCTTCACGTTGTAGTAGCTGGTCCATACCTGCAGGTTCACCTGGTCCTGGAGCGAGTCGGCCGTCGCGATGGCCGATTCCGCCTCCTCCCTCGCCTTCAACGTCTCGTACGTCCGGTTGAATCCCATGAAGACGGGAAATCGAAAGAGCAGAGCGCCCGCGTAGTTGTTCGAATAGGGCGCGCCGGCGCTGTTGTAGTAGTAGTTGCGGTTCAGGCTGCCCGTCGCGCCGAGCGTCGGCAGCCCGGACGACTGCACCGAGCGAATGTGCCGCGTGGCGGCCTCCGCGCGGGAACGGGCCGCGGCGAGATCCGGCCTCTTGAGCTCCGCCTCGCGGATCAGCTGGTCGACCGCCTCCGACGCCGCGTTCATGTCGACGTTCTCCGGCAGGTCGCCGAGCTCGACGGGCACGTCCGGCGACACGCCGACCGCGGTCGCGAGGGCCCCGCGAATCGTCTGGAGGGTCCCCTGCACCGTCTCGAGATCGAGCTCCGCCTGCGACGCCGCGGTGCGCAGCTGCAGGACGTCCCCGATCGTCGCGAGGCCCGCGTTGTGCCGCGCCTCGGCGGCGGCGCGGCTCTCGCGTGCCTGCTTCAGGTTCGCCTCCTGCGCGACGATCAGCGATTTCGCCGCGAGATACCGGTAGTAGGCGTCCTCGACCCGCAGCAGCAGGTCCTGGATGGACGCGTTGTGCGTCCAGTCCGCCGCGAAGAGGAGGTGTTGCGCCTCGGCGACGTCCGCGGCACGGCCGCCGAGGTCGAGCAGGAGCCACGACATGGAGAGCGTCGGACCGTAGCTCGTCTGCAGCGTCACGAACTGGCCGCCGACCGAGGCCTGCTTCGCCCGACCGATCTGCGCGTCGAGCTCGAGCGACGGATAGTAGAAGGAGCGGCGGACGCCGACCTCCGCGGCCGCAGCCCGGGCGTCGTGCCAGGCGACGCGAGTCGAGGGGTTGTTGCGTAGCGCGATCTCCAGGATCTGGGGGAGCGACAGCCTCGTCCCCGGAGCGAGGTAGCTCTCCGGAACGTCCGGCTTCTCGGCGGGCTTCGGCGTCGGTTGCGCTTCCGGCGGCGGCGACCAGACGCGCCCGGGAGCGGGAGCGACCGCCCGGTCCACCGAGCTCGCGCACGCTCCCGCCAGAAGGAGCGACAGGAGACACGGCGCGGCCCGGAGCGACTTCCTCACACGCTTTCTTTCGCGATGCCGTGGACGAAGATGCCGACGATCGACTCGACGAGCTCGTCCAAAGTATCCTCCTCGCGGCGATAGCTGCTCGCCGCCCGGATCATTCCGCGGAAAAGCTCCGAGCCGATGCGGACATCGATGCCGCGGAACTCCCTCCGTTCGATCCCCGCGAGAAGACACTCCTGGACCAGACGAGAGAGCAGATCCCGCCGTTTCTGGAGCTCCTCCTCGCGCGAGGCCACGCGCCGTTCGTCGTTCTGGAGCAGCGTCGTCAGGTATCGCCGGGTCCAGAGGAAGCGAAGCATCTCCCGGGCGATCCGCTCGAGGCGCCGCACGGGTGACTGCTCCTCCGGCAGCGTCGTCGTCAGGATCTCGTACAGGCCGTCGAAGCCGTAGAGGATCGTCGCGAAGAAGAGCTCCTCCTTGGTCTCGAAGTACCGGTAGATGGTCCCCTTGCCGACCCCCGCCGCCGCGGCGACGTCGTCGATCAGCACGTGATGAAACTCCCGCTCGGAGAAGATCCGGGAGGCGGCTTCGAGGATCTCGTTCTGCTTCCTGAACGTCTTGATTCTGGCCATGGATTCCGGTACTGACCGGTCAGTCTCCTAATCTCCCAGGCCGGAAGTCTATTCCTGGGGCGTTTTCGGGCAAAACGGGGGTTCTGAGCTTAGACTCGGCGGCCTCGGAACGAGACGGCCGCCGAACCATTCCATTGCCCTCCCGCGCACCCTTTCTCGCCCTTCGCCATCGGGACTACCGGCGCCTCGCCGCCGCGTACCTCGTCTCCGGCATCGGCTCGCAGATGCAGAGCGTCGCGATCCACTGGCACGTGTATCTCCTCACGCGCTCTCCCCTCGCGCTCGGCCTGGTCGGCCTCGCCCGGGTCGTTCCCATCGTGGCCTTCTCGCTGGCCGGAGGTGTTCTCGCGGACCGGCTCGACCGGCGCCGGCTCATGGTGGTCACCCAGACATTCATGGGGCTCGTCGCCGCAATGCTCGCGATCTTCACCTTCACGGGACGCGAGTCGCTGTGGCTGCTCTATGCCATGACGGCCTGTTCCGCGGGCGCCGGTGCGTTCGACGCTCCGGCGAGACAGGCGCTCATCCCGCGCCTGGTCCCGCACGAGGACCTGCCGGGCGCGCTCTCGATCATCCTCTCCGTCTTCACGGCGGGACAGATCGCCGGGCCCGCGCTCGCCGGCTGGATCATCGCGGGCCACTCGCTCGTCCCGGGCGAGGCGGCCCGCGATGCGGCGCGCACCGTGGCCGGAGGCGCGCAGACCGGAGGCCTCGCCTGGATCTATCTGATCAACGCGGCGTCCTTCATCGCCGTCATCTGGGCTCTGGTCACGATGCGCGCGTCGGGAAAGCCGGCGGCGCGAGAGGGCGGGCACGGACACCCGATCGCCGCGCTGCGCGAAGGGCTCCGCTTCGTCTTCCGCACGCCGCTCATCGTCTGGACGATGGCCGTCGACTTTTTCGCGACCTTCTTCGCCGGCGCCATGACCCTGCTTCCGATCTTCGCGGACCAGGTGCTGAAGGTCGGCGCGACGGGGTACGGCTTCCTCGTCTCCGCGCCGGCGGTCGGCGCTCTCGTCGGCTCCCTCTTCCTCTCGATCCGTCCTCTTCCAGCCCGGCAGGGACGCATCTTCCTCTGGGCCGTCGCGGCGTACGGCGCGGCGACCGTCGTCTTCGGCCTGTCGCGGAACTTCCTCCTGACGCTGTTCGCGTTGGCGGCCACCGGCGCGGCCGACGCGATCTCGACGGTCATCCGGCAGACGCTGCGCCAGCTCGCGACGCCCGACGCGCTGCGCGGGCGCATGACGTCCGTCAACATGATCTTCTTCCTGTGCGGACCGCAGCTCGGTGAGCTCGAGGCGGGCTACGTCGCCTCCCTCTTTTCGACGGCGGCCCTCGGGGTCACGGTCGCCGTGGTCTCGGGCGGACTCGCCACGGTCGTGATCGCCGGGGCCGTCGCGGCGGCCGCGCCCGTGCTCCGAGCCTACGATTTCCGGCGGTTCTCCGCCCGCGAGTAGACGCCATCCGGGGGCCCCCGGCAGGGGCTGGACGCCCTCGGTGAGTCGGTGTAGTATATCTGTAATACAGTGACCCGCCACCTTCACGTCGATTTCGCGTCCGCCACGCCGATCTGGAGCCAGATCGAAGAGGGCATCCGCCGCCTCGTCGGCTCCTCCGCGCTCGCGCCGGGCGGGCCCGTTCCCTCCGTGAGGGAGCTCGCGAAGGACCTTCGCGTCAACCCGGCGACGGTGGCGAAGGCGTACCAGCGCCTCGCCGACGCGGGCCTCCTCACCGTCCGGCGCGGGGAGGGCACGTTCGTCGCGGCCGAGCCGCCCGCGATGGCGCGGTCCGAAAGAGGCCGCGTTCTGAAGGAAGGCGCGAACCGATACGCGTCGCTCGCCGCGTCGCTCGGAGCGACGTCCGGCGACGCCGAAAGCGAGCTGGCCGCCGCCTGGAAGCGCCTCGGCAACGGCGCGAAGAGGGAGGGACGATGATCTCCGAAGCGGTCTCCTCACCGTCCGCCGCGCCAGCGAGCCGCCCGGAGGAGGGTTCTCCCGGCGAGATCCGCCATCTCACGGTGCGCTACGGCACGACCGAGGCGTGCTCCGACGTGTCGTTCTCGATCGCGAGGGGCGGCGTCTATACGCTCCTCGGCCGCAACGGCGCCGGCAAGTCGTCGCTCGTCCGCTGCCTGCTCGGCGAGCAGAAGCCGACCTCCGGGGAGGCGCGTCTCTTCGGAGAGAGCGTCTGGAGGCATCGGGCGCGGTTGCTCGCCCGCGTCGGCGTCGTGCCGGAGGAGCCGGACGCACCGCCGTCGATGACGGCCGGGCAGATCGCGGACTTCTGCCGGCGCCTCTACCCGTCCTGGGACGACGCTTCGGTCACGCGGCGTCTCGCCCGCTTCGGCGTGCCGGCGAAGACGCCGTTCGGCCGGCTGTCGAAGGGGCAGAAGGGTCAGGTGCTCCTCGCGATGGCGCTCGCCCCGCAGCCCGACCTGCTCGTCATGGACGATCCCACGCTGGGTCTCGACGTCGTCGCCCGGCGTTCCTTCTGGGAGGAGCTGGTCGAGGACCTGGCCGACCGCGGCACGACCGTCTTCGTGACGACGCACGACCTCGCGTCGATCGAGGGGATCGCGACGCGCGTGGGGATCCTCAAGGGAGGGCGGCTGGCGCTCGACGAAGACGTCGAGACGCTCAAGTCGCGCTTCCGCCGGATCCGCTACGGCAACCGGATGACGGAAACGCGCACGGAGTTCGGCAGCGAGCTCGATCAGTTCGAGGCGGTCCAGGTCAAGGTCCGCGGGTGGGGGATCGACGCGGTCGTCTCCGACTGGGAGGAAGAGAAATTCGACCGCTTCCGGCGTATCGACGGCGTCGAGGAGGCCGAGTCGTCGGCGATGTCGCTCGAGGAGATCTTCCTGGCGGTGGCCGGAGAGGCCCCCGCGGAAGCCGGAGGGGAGACTCGATGAAGACGTTCCTGGCGGTCGCGCGGCGGGAGATCCTCGAGAAACGGTTCGTGCTCGCGGCGGCGGCCGTGGCGTCGGCCATCCCGATCCTCATTCCCATCGTTCGTCAATTGCCCGCGGGCGCCGCGCGCGAGACGCGCGACTTCGCGGCGTTCATGCTTTCCATGGGCCTGTCCGCCGCGATCGCGGCCGGACTGGGAGCGTCGATCTTCGCCGGAGACCTTGCGGCCAAACGGATGGGCTTCTTCTTTTCGCGCCCGATCTCGTCGGTCGAGCTGTGGGCCGGAAAGCTCGCGGGCGCCATTTTCCTGATCGGGGCCTCGTTCGGGATGATCCTCGGCCTCGCTTCCCTGGTGGATCGCGGCCGCGCCATCCCGGGGGAACTCGCGATCGGTCTTCCGATTCTCTCCGCATCGATCCTCGCGGTCCTCTTCGGTTCGAACGTCCTCGCGACGATCTTTCGATCGCGCTCCGGGGTCGCCGTCGTGGACCTGGCGCTCAGCGCGGCGGTCACCCTGTTGAGCGTCTGGACGGTCTCCCGACTGAGGGCCGCCGGGTTCGAGGCCCCCGCGCCTGTCTGGTGGGCCGCGGGAGTCGTCGTGGGAGCCGCGCTCGTGCTCTCTTCGTATCGCGCGGTCGCGCGGGGACGAACGGACATCCGCATCGCGCACGCCTCGCTCTCCGCGGTCCTGTGGGGAATTCTCGGGACGGCCGCGGCCGGGTTCGCGGTCTACTCGAGCTGGGCGCTCAACGCGCCGCCGTCGGCGCTCTCGAGGATCGACATGGCTTTCCCCGTCGGCGACCGGGGCTGGGTGGCCGTCGAAGGGCGCGCGCGGGGGCTCGACGCGGCCTATCTCTACGACGCCCGATCCGCCCGCCACCAGCGGGTGAGGACCGAGGTCCTGGAGGCCACACCGGACGGCCGCCTCGCCGCATGGCTCGTGCCGGAGACGGCGAACGGCCCCCGGACGGTGCACACCCTCCGCCTGGACGACCCGTCCGCGCGGGCGCGGGAGACGAAGATCGTCCTCTCCCGTCGGACGTGGCCGCTCATCCTGTCCGCCGACGGCTCCCGTCTCGCCGCGGTCTCGGGGCGCCTCCTGGCGGTCTACGAAGTCGAATCCGGACGACTACTCGCCTCCGTCCAGGTCCGCGACAAGGACGAGGGGATTTCCGGCGCTTTCGTGTCGCCCGATGTCTTGAGGATCCTGCGGATTCGACCCGGGGCCATCCCGGGCCGCGCCCGTCGAGAGGTCCTGGAGCTGGACGTCGCGGCGAAGAAGATCGAGACGGTCGGCGCCTCGGACGGCCTTCTCTCGGCCGCTCCCGTCCTTCGGAGCCGCGATCGGGACCAGATCGTGATGAACGAGGGTCGCGGAAGCCGGGTCACGATCCGGGACGCGCGCACTCTCCAGATTCGCTCGACCCTCCGGGAGGGAGAGCCCGCGAGGTCTTCCACCGTCGCCATCCTCTCCGACGAGAAGATCGTCCTCGGTCTCTCCGACGATCGGTCCGCCTGGCTCCAGACCTTCTCGCCCGACGGCGCGCCGCTCAACCGGGTTCCGCTGGGACCGACGGGCCGGATTCGCCTCGGCGGCGAGACGGCGCGAGACCAGCTGCTGGTCGCGGTCCATCTCCCCTCCGGCGGCCCGGGCCTCCCCGAACGCCACGTCTTGCACCTCGTCGATCTCTCGAACGGCACCGCAACGAAAGTCGCCGACGGTCTGCGGCCCCTCATCTGGTGGTGGCACCCTCAGCGCATCGCGCCCGGCTCGGAGCCGACGAAGCTCTTCCTTTCCGACGATCAGAAGCTCGTCCGGTTCGACCCGTCGACCGGCGAGCGGCGGGTTCTCTTCGGCGCGCCGTAACGGTCGTACGGCGTACCCCAGGATCGTCGGAGATCGCTCGACAGGCGGAACACGGGATTCGCGAACCGACGTCGGGTCCGGCGGATCGCTTGCCGACGTTTGCTATCGTCCCCGCCCATGAGCGGGTTCGACCGCGACGGCTTCGGACAGCTGACCTGCGACGGCGTACCGCTCGAGGCGATCGCCCGCGAGGTCGGAACGCCCGTCTACGTCTACAGCCGGGCCCTCGTGGAGGAGAACTTCCGGCGGTTCGACGCCGCGTTCGCCCGCGTTCCCCATCTCGTCTGCTACGCCACGAAGGCGAACTCCAACCTTTCCCTGCTCGGGGCCATCGCCAACCTGGGCGCCGGAGCCGACGTGGTGTCGGGTGGCGAGCTCCGGGCGGCTCTCGATTCCGGCTTCTCGCCGGAGCGCGTCGTCTTCTCGGGCGTGGGAAAGACCGACGAGGAGATCCGCTTCGGGATCGAACGAGGGATACTCGCCTTCAACGCCGAGTCCGACCGCGAGATCGAGAAGATCGGCGCGGCCGCCGGGGCCGTTGGCCGCCTCGCCCGGGTGGCTCTCCGGGTCAACCCGGACATCGACCCGCGATCGCATCCGTACATCTCGACCGGCCTGAAGCACAACAAGTTCGGGGTCGACATCTCCCGCGCGCTCGAAATCTACGAAGGTTCGCGGCGCTTCCCCCGCCTCCGGATGACGGGAATCCAAGCGCACATCGGCAGCCAGATCAGCGATCCGCGTCCTCTGGGAGAGACGGCCCGGGAGCTCGCCCTCCTCGCCGGGGAGCTCCTCGCGCGCGGGTTTCCCCTGGAGACCCTCGACGTCGGCGGAGGGATCGGGATCGCGAGCGCCGAGGGCCCAGGCCTGTCTCCGGAAGAGTACGCGGCCGCGGTGCTCCCCCACGTCGAGGGGCTCCCTCTCCGGCTGCTGATCGAGCCGGGACGGGCGATCGTCGGACCCGCCGGCGTGCTCCTGACGCGGGTGCTCTATCGAAAGCGCAACGCCGGCAGGGAATTCGTCATCGCCGACGCCGGGATCAACGATCTCATCCGGCCGGCGCTCTACGGAGCCATTCATCCGATCGAGCCGGTCGGCCCTCCCTCGGGACCGCCGATCGTCGCCGATGTCGTCGGACCGATCTGCGAGACGAGCGACTTCTTCGCGCGCGATCTTCCGATGCCCGGCGTGGCCGAGGGCGACCTGCTCGCCATCCGGGACACGGGAGCCTACGCGTCCGCGATGTCGTCGAACTACAACTTCCGCGGACGCGCCGCGGAGGTGCTCGTCCAATTCGGTGGATTTCGGGTCGTGCGGCGCCGTGAAACTTTCGAGGACCTCGTTCGTTTGGAACGAGAGTAAAATCCGCGCGAACACGCGCCTCCGTTCTTTTCCCATGCGTTCCTGATTCGCCATCCGCTTCGCGGGCTAAGAGCCCGTATTACAAGGAGACAGGCCCATGCGTTTTCGTCCCCTGCTCATCGCGATCGCGTGCGTCGCTCTCGCAGTCCCGCTCGCTTTCGCTCAGACAACGGGATCGATCTCGGGCACGGTCCGAGACGCCCAGGGCGGTGCGCTGCCCGGTGTGACCGTCACGATCACCGGCCCGAGCATGCCTCTCGGCCGCTCGACGACGAGCCTGGAAGACGGTTCGTTTCAGTTCTACGGTCTGCTTCCCGCGACCTATCACTTGAAGGCCGAGCTCTCGGGGCTGGGAGCGTTCGAGCAGGACGTCGTCGTTTCCATCCAGAAGGAGACGCAAGTCCGCGTTTTGCTGCGCGCGACGGCTACGGCCGAAGTGACCGTCACGGCCGCCACACCCGAGGTCGACACGAAATCCACGTCCGTGTCGACGGTGACGGATCGCGCCACGTTCGAGAAGCTGCCCCTCTCGCGCACGTTCGCCGGGACGATGGAGCTCGCCCCGGGCGTTGCCGACAGCGGGGTGTCCGTTTCGAACACCAACCCCGGATTCAACGCCGGCGGCGGCCGTCAGGACAACCAGTTCCTCTATGACGGCGTCAACGTCACGAATCCGTTCTTCGCCGACGTGTTCCAGGACTTCGCGGAGCTCGACATCCAGGAAGTCAACATCACGCGCGCAGGGATTTCCCCCGAGTACGGACGGACCGGCGGCTTCATCGTCAACGGGGTCACCAAGTCCGGGACGAACGCCTTCCACGGTGAAGCGCGTCTCGAGTACCAGCCGTCGAGCCTCGAGGCGAAGAGCAAGGACCCGAACAACGCGAGCAAGATCAACCGCCTCCGCCCCGGCGCGGGGGTCGGCGGGCCGATCTTCCCGGACCGCGTGTTCTTCTACGCGTCCGCCAACGTCTACAACCAGACGGAAAAAGAGCGCTTCAACGACTTCAACATCGGCGGGGACCCCAACGCGCTGCCGAATTCCGACCTCGACATCAACGAGTACTTCGGAAAGCTCACGGCGACGCCCGTTTCCAGCCACCTTCTCGAGGGATCCTTCCGATACCGCACCGTCAAGCAGACGAACGCGGACATCAACCAGGACGCGGCGTCGACCGGCGACAACCCGAAGGAGCTCGACCGCATCATCGTCGCATCCTGGTTCTGGACGGCGACGTCGAAGTTCAACATCGAGGCGAAGTTCAACCACAACGAGAATCACAACGGCGCGTCGCCGCTCATCGACTTCGGGTTCCAGCCGCCCTTCGACCCGGTTCACCCGGAGCGCGTGGGACTTTTCACGGACCCGAATACCGGCCGCGCGATCGGCAGCGCCGCTCTCGCGATCAACAACGACGACTTCTTCCGCGACGAGTACAAGCTGACGACGAGCTATCTGGCGAACTTTCTGGGCGCGTCGCACGATATCCGCGCGGGCGTGACCTACAGCAAGAATCGCGAAGAGCTCGCCCGGATCGCCAACGGCTGGGGCTCGATCACCGTCTCGACCAGCGGCAACTGCGGCGCCGTCAAACCGTGCTACCGCGCCCGATACAGCCCGAACCAGCCCCCGCAGATCTCGAAGGCGCGGACCTGGGGAATCTTCCTCCAGGACCAGGCGAGCTGGAACCGGCTGACTTTGAACCTCGGCCTCCTCGTCAACCGGGACGAGTACATCCCCGCCGGCGGGACGTTCGTCTTCATGAGCGGCGACTTCACAGTTCCCAACTCGGTCTCGATTCCCACGTGCTCGTCGGGGACGGCGGCCGCCGCGTGCACGTACCGGGACACGCTCGTCATCAACTGGGCCAAGCAGTTCCAGCCGCGGGTGGGAGTCGCGTATGAGGTCGATCAGACCGCGCATGACAAGGTCTACGCGAACTTCGCGCGGTACGACAACCTCGATAACCAGTCGATCGCCCGCTCCGCCTCTCCGATCCGTCTGTTCCGGACCGACGCCTATTTCAATCTCACCACCGGCGCCTTCATCAAAGACGTGACGCGGTCGAACAACCAGGACAAGCGGGTGCTCCCGGGCATCGATCCGACCTTCACCGACGAGTACCTGATCGGTTATGCGCGGCCTCTCGGCCAGGGCTTCTCGGTCGAGGCCTCCGGCGTTTACCGGAAGACGCGGGACGTCATCGAAGACTTCGCCGCCAACGGCAGCAACTTCGTGGATCTCGACCCGTCCGACTTCCGTTACGGCAACATCCCGGCAAAGCGCCGGTACCGCGCGCTGACCGTCCAGCTCCGCAAGACGGGTACGAGCGCCCCCTGGACCGCGGACCTGTCTTACACGCTCTCTCGGCTCGACGGAAACTGGGACCTCGACTACGACGTCCAGCTGTTCTACTCCTCCTCCTACATCCAGGACGGCCCCGGCCAGCTCGTTCAGGACCAGTTTCGCCAGGGCGTCCTCGAGGGAGATCGCACGCACGTCGCCAAGCTGTTCGGCTCCTACACGCTTCCGACCAACACGATTCTCGGCGGCTATCTCCGGTTCCAGAGCGGCCGTCCCTGGCAGGCGCAGAAGTACGATCCGGTCTACGAGGTTCCGTACCAGTACACCGAGCCCGCGGGAACCCGACGCCTCCCCTCCTGGACGAACCTGGACCTGCTGGTCGCCCAGAACATCCCCATCGGAGCCTTCGGGACCTTCCGTCTCGAGGGACGCGTGTTGAACGTTTTCAACACGCAGCCGGCGCTGAGCGTCGACAAGGTGCTGTTTGCGGACGGCGCAAATACGATCCCGAATCCGGCATTCGGACAGGCGCGGAGCTACGCACCCCCGCGCCGTTTCCTCGTCACGGGACTGTTCAGCTTCTAACGGGGCCGCTTCGATCCAAGCCGGGGGCGGGCGCCCCCGGCTTTTTCATTTCCCCGGTTGGCGATCGCCCCGGGCGACGGCGAGCGATCGGGCGACCTCCGGCTGGTTCGGATTCAGTGCCAGGGACCGGTCGAGAAGGCGCACGACCTCCGCGCGGTTGGCGAGACAGGTCTGCGCGAGCGCGAGCGTGTTGAACGTCCGGAAATCCTTCGACCCGGCCTCGAAGGGCCCCAGTCCCGCGAGAGCGTCGGCGCATTCCCGAGACCGCGCCCGCAGCGAGGCGAGATCGCGCGCGATCTCCTCGCTCCCGGGATGGAGCGCCGCGGCCCGGACGAGAAGCGACCGCGCGGCCGCGGCCTTTCCTCCCTGCTGGTACTCGTGCGACCACGCGAGCACGGCCTGCTCCGGCTCCTCGTGCGACGCCGAGAGCGACCGGAACAGCCAGTCCTCCGCTTCCTTCGTCCGGCCTTCGCTGCGCGCGAGGACGGCGAGGTTGTACATGGGCGAGTAGTAGTCCGGACGCAGCGCGAGGGACCTCTCGAAGGCGGCCTTCGCGAAGGAGGGCTTTCGCGCCATGTCGCGCAGGAAGACGCCCAGGTTGTTCCAGGCGCCCTCCGTCATGCCGGGACGGTCCCCCCCGGTCGGGGCGAGCGGCCGCGTCTCGCCGCCGGAGAGGTATCCGAGCGCCATCAGCTTCTTCGCGTACTCGCTCGCCTCTTTTGCCGACATCGGTTCCGCCGAGACACGGCGAACGACGATCGGCGAAAGCGTATCGGCCGGCGCGATCGTGGGCAGGCCGCGGAACGCGAAACTCAGGGCTTTTCCGGGCATGCGGCGGTCGGGAGGCAGGTCGAGAAGGGCGAGGACGGTGGGGGCGACGTCGAAGAGGCTTGCCTTCCCGCGATCCCCCGGCGGCGAGACCCGCGCCCCCCACGCCGCGAACACGCCGTCCAGACGGTGCCAGAACGCGGCCGTCGTCCAGCTCCCCGACGCCTGGCGGCACGGCCGGTCGTCGCCCCACTTGAAGCCGTGGTCGGAGTGCACGACGAGGGTCGCGCCGTCCTCCTCCGCACGGCGCATCCACGCGCCGAGAAGAGAGTCCACCATCCCGTAGTACCGCCGGACGACGTTCCCGTACCGGGCGAAGTCGGCGTCGGAGGCGCAGGAGAGCTTCGGCGGCGACACCGCCGCGAAGACGTGACCGATCTCGTCCGTGCCCTCGATGTAGAGGGCGAGAAGATCCGGGTGCTCCCGGTCGTAGAGATCGCGCGCGATGCGGTGGGAGACCCGAGTCGCGCCGACGATCCGGGCGAGCGCGATCGTCTTGTTCTCGAGGCCGCCGCCGGCCGCCCGTTCCGCCGACACGTCTGCGGCGGTTCCGTCGAGAAACCGCGCGACCTCCGCGTCGGAGACCTCGCCCTCCCGCGCGGCGATCTGAGCGATGCCCTCTTCCAGGGCCGGCGGATAGGCGGCGCCCGCGAGCGACAGCCGTTCGAAGAGGATGGGACTCGCGTGATCGGAGACGAAGAATCCGTTGACGACCTCGGCGGGATGCGTGGCCCACCAGCCCACGACGCCGACCCTGCGTCCGGCGGCCGAGGCGACGTTCCAGACGGCGGGCACGGCCCGCGAGAGGCCCGAGATGGGGACCTTCGAGCCCGTCTTCGGGTCGGTCTCCTGGAAGTCGAGAACGCGATGGACGTCCGGGGCCAGGCCGGTGGCGGCGGTCGTCCAGAGGATCGGGGAGAGGATCGGAACGAAGCTCGCAAGACGCGCCGTCGCTCCCCCCGCCGCGAGGCGCTTCCAGTTCGGCATCGTGCCGTCCGACGCGAACCGGTCGAGGAGCTCGAAATCGAGCCCGTCGAGGCCGATCCAGATCACGGGCTGGCGGCCTCCTTTCGGACGCGGGGTCCGCGCGACGTCGGCGGAGTCCCGGGACTCCGGGGACGCCGCTCTCGCCGGGGCTGGCCCTCGCGGCTCCTCCGCCTTCCGGCAGGCCAGGAAGAGACAAACAGTAACGGCCAACGCGACTCTTCTCCGCATGTCCGCTAGGCTAGCAGGATGAAGCGCGCCGGCTGAACGGACGCCGGGGGACCGGGGCGCCGGCTTTCCCCGTCTGGTATATTGCCCGGCCCGACGGTGGGTGTAGCTCAGCCGGTTAGAGCGCCAGACTGTGGATCTGGATGTCGAGGGTTCGAATCCCTCCACTCACCCCAAGACTCGCTCGGTTCTTTTCTCGCGCCCGTAGCTCAGTCCGGATAGAGCGTTAGCCTCCGGAGCTAAAGGTCCCGCGTTCGAATCGCGGCGGGCGCACCATATTTTCAAACACTGGACAAACGATCGTCGCAGCCGTCGCCTGAAGTTACCGACCCGCCCCCGAAGGAGGAGGAATTCTGAAAATGACGTTCGAGAAGGCTGTCAATCAGGAGATCAAGAAGATTCGGGAGAGGCTGGCAATGCTGATGGAGGTTACTGGTTTCAACGAGGGAACCAAGCCGCAACGAGGGTGGCAGAAAACCACGACGTTCTAAAGCTCCGGTTCGAACGAAGAGGAAGACGAATCCCAGGCTGCAAGCCTTCCGAAGGGCTGAGGGTCAGTACATGGGACTCGTCAGGAGACTCTCCGCCAACCAGAAAAAGACAATCTCCTCGATCCGGGAGAGCAAGGGGTCGAGAGCCGCCATCGCGGAAGCCAGGAGGATGGGCAAGGGGAAGTGACCCCTTCACCCTGCCTTGGGAGTACCCGTAGGAACCACCTGCAGCAACCTTTTCACCTGGCGCCCGGTTAAACGGCACGCATTGACGTCACTGCAGGAAGCCAGGACCTGCTCCGGAAACGAGTTCCGGAGCTGAGAGCTGTGAGCTGTGAGCTGTGAGCGACGCCCGGGCGCTTCTCTTTGAATTATGCTCTCTGTCAAGAACCATGAGCGTCTTCCAAGGTGGCTCCGCGGACAACATGGCGCAGTCGATCGCGGACCCCTGCACCATCACAACCGAGCCGACGTTCAAGCGTTTCGGCGACGGTGATCCAAAGACGTTTCTCTTCGAGGCCGACGAGCTCCTTCGCGAGTCCGCGGCAACCCGCCCGCGACGGACGAGTTCCAGGGCACCCAGAATCGCCAGCGGCGGATGCCGCGAAGCCAACAGGCCATGACCGGCCTCCGCTCGCGGCGGCACTAGCTGTTGCGGCTAAGGACGTTGTTCACGCGGGAAGCTGGTGGTCGGTTGCCGAGGGCGGAATGGGGCCGGTGGAGATCGTAATCGTGGAGCCATCTGGGCAGAGCGCGACGGCGCTGAGCAGAGGAAGAGGATGGGCGTCGGTAGGCCCACTCACGCAGCATGGTCTGGATGAAGCGTTCGGATTTGCCGTTGGTCTGAGGGCGGTAAGAGCGAGTGAAGCTCTGGCGGATCGAGAAGCGCCGGCAGACGGCCTTCCAGGAGAGGGATTGAAAGACCTTGCCGTTATCGGTGAGAAGGCGTCTGGGGTAGATGCCGTGGGCTTGATACCAGTGAACAGCTCGTTCGAGAAAGCCGGCGACGTATTGCTTATCTTCCGCTGGCAGAGGTTCGACGTAGCTCAATCGGGAATGGTCCTCGACGCCGACGTAGACATGTTCCCATCCGGCCTTGCGTTTGCGGCCTCGGCGATCTCTGGTGATCCGGTGCCCGCAAGGACGGAGCCGGCGGCCGAGAGTCTCCGGAGCCGGATGCGGAGCACTTAGCCCCAGCGCGGCGAATCGTCCGGGTTGATGCCGAGCGCGGTCTTCCCGACGAACTCGTGCGTCAGCGCGGGGTTCGCCGGGTGGAAGCGTCCCGCTCGCGCGTCCCGGAAGAGCCGCTCGAGCTCGCTCTTCTTGAACATGCCGAAGCCGCCCGAGAGCTCGAGGGCCATGTCGACCACCTTCCACACGCCCTCCGTCGCCCGATGTTTGCAGGTAAAGATCTTGGACGGCCACGCCGCGCCGTGCGCGACGCCGGAGGACCAATCGGAAGCCGTGCGGTCGATCAGGGGCTCTAAGGCCTCGAGCTCCATGACCATCTCCGCGACGCCGTGTTGCATGGCCGGGTGGTGCGCCATGGAGGTCGACACGGCGAGCGAGGTCCGCTTCGGCAGCGATTCGAGCGTCAGGTCGAGCGCGCGGCGGCCCAGTCCGTAGTACACGTTCGCGAACCCCACCAGGGCCCATGCGAAGATCGAGAGGACGAACACGTCCACGCCCGCGGCGCCGGGCGCGACGATGCGCGCAATGCGGGAATCCGGCACGAAGGCGCCGTCCAAGATCGTGTCGTCGCTCTTCGTCGCCCGCATGCCGAGGACGTCCCAGGTCTGCTCGATGCGATATCCCTTCGCGTCGCGGGCGAGGAAGCCGTGAACGATCTTGGGCGCCTTGGGGTCGCTCGCGTTCAGGCCGTGGATTCCGAGGAACGTCCAGACCGGCGAGAGACTCCCGAAGGCCTTCCGGCCGGTGTACCGGTACCCGCCCTCGACCCGCTGCGCCTTCGTCGTCGAGAGGATCACCGGCAGATCGAGCCCCGGCTCGGCGTGGCCGGCGGCGAAGACCTCGCCCTTGCCGGCCGCCTCCAGCATCCAGTCGCAGGAGCCGTCGCCGGATTTGTGCACCTCGGCCGCGACGCCGCACCAGTACACGTGCATGTTGGTTCCCAGGGCCGTCGCCGGAGCGTAGTACGCGAGCCGGCGGGTCTCCCGCGCGCACTCCGCGAGCGTCATGCCGAGCCCGCCGAACTTCTTCGGCACGGGCATCTTCAGGTACCCGGTTGTTCGAAGGTCCTCGAAGTCCTCCGTGAAGAAGCGGTTCTCGCGGTCGTACACGGGTGCCCGCTCGTGGAACCTGCGAAGCAGATCTTCGGAGAGAATCGGCGCGTTCGTCATGTCGAGTTGCCTCCAAACGCCGGTATGGATTCGTCTTATATGGCGAATTCGCCGTGACCACAAGGCCGCGCCGCGCGGCCGGTTTCGCGTCTAAGACGAGTCCGGGCTTCGAGGCGGGCGCTCCAGGAAGCCCTCTTCGCGACGCGCATTTGGAGCGGACTGGCCGGCGTACGACGTCTATGCGGACGGGGGGGTTCTCAAGAATACGTTTCAGCTGATATCGGACTCAGAGCTAAAGATCACGCGTTCGAATCGCGGCGGGCGCACCATTTTCCCCACACACCTAAGAGAAACCACGGCACGGGCGGGAGTCCGTTTGTCCGTATTCCGTTCGTTCGTGTTCGGGCTTTTCATCGGGTTAGCGAGTACGCCTCAGGATTTCGACGGCGGTCGCCAGGTATTGCGCCCCTATCAGCGTGCGGGCCCGATTCGAGGCACGATAGCGACGGCCCCGCCGGACGACGGCCTTCGAGAATCCTGAACCGCTTCCTTGCCTCGATTTAACGCGGGCTTTTCCGCCTCTATCGGCTCCGCTGAAACGCTGGACCTGCTCTCGCTCCGATACGCGTTACAAAGAAGGAGTCGCGCTATGGACGTTCGCCGCAGGTTCGAGCTCCGCTCGGTGGGTCTCGTCGCGTTCATCGTTACGATGTTCAGTTTGTTTTGCGCGTACGGTGCGACCGCGCAGGAACGCGGAAGCGTCCACGGCCGGGTCGCGGACGCGAACAACCGACTTCTTCCCGGGGCCACAGTTCACGTCGAGCCGGGAGCGTTTGCCGTAGTGACAGACCGCGAGGGCTTTTACGCCGTTCCGAGTCTCCCGCCTGCGACGTACCGCGTGGAGGTCTCGTACATCGGGTTCGTCGCGGAAACCCGGGAGGTGGCGGTCGCCGCCGGAAGCGCCGCCCGCGCCGATTTCAAGCTCGTACAGGACATCCGGGTGGCCGAGAACGTCGTCGTCAGCGCTTCGCGCGAGCGGGGTGAGGTCGAGGCGCTCAACGAGCGCAAGGCATCGGAGAACATCGTCAACGTGCTCCCCGCGGAAGTGATCACCAGTCTTCCGAACGCGAACCTCGCCGACGCGATAGGCCGCCTTCCCAGCGTCGCGCTCGAGCGGGACGAAGGCGAAGGCAAGTACGTGGAGGTCCGAGGGCTGGAACCCAGGCTGACGAGTGTAACGATCAACGGAGTGCACGTTCCGACGGTCTCCGGGTCCAACGAGGGGTTCGGGAGGCAGATCAAACTGGATGCCTTTCCCTCGGATCTCGTAGGCGCAGTCGAGCTCTACAAGACCACTTCGCCGGACCAGGACGGCGATGCAATCGGCGGTTCTCTCAATCTCGCCACGAGGGTCGCTGGGGACGAAACCTCGACCTCCCTGAGCCTGCTCGGCGGCTACAACGGGCTCCAAAGCGGCCGCTACAGCTATCAGGCGAGCGGGACCTACACGTCTCGTTTCGGGGAAAACAAGGAGCTCGGCGTCGTTCTCAACGGCAGCTACGACTGGAACGGCCGCGCCATCAACGACATCGAGCCGGGCTCGGCGATCGTGACGTTACCGAGCGGAGAGAGCGCTGGTGTCTTCACCGCCTTGGACTTGCGCGATTACCGGTACGAACGTTCTCGGTACGGCGTCGCCGGCGGGCTCGACTACCGGGCCAGCGAGGGCACGAGTCTCTATTTGAGAGGTTTGCTCGCTCAATTCAAGAATTACGGCGACCGATGGGTCACTGGTATCAGCGCCGGCGAGTTCTTAACCCCGACCCGGACGGACGACTCGGGCGGCTACGAGGCGACCGTCCAGAACCGCCGCCCCAACGAGCAGACGTACAGCATCTCCCTCGGCGGAAAGAGTAGCCTGCGAACCTTGCTCGTCGACTACGACGTTTCTTATTCGCACGCTCGTCAGGACCGGGTCAATCAGCAACAGGCGGGGTTCGACGGCCCGTCCGCCGCCTTCGAGGTCGACTCCTCCAACGGCTATTTCCCCAGATTCACGCCCATAGGAATCGCGAACCCGCTCGATCCTTCTCTCTACACGCTTTCGTCGTTCTCCCGCTCCGACCAGCGCTCGAACGCCAGGGCCGTGGCGCTCGGCGTCAACGCATCGATGCCCTATCTGCTCGGCGAGCACCCGAGCGTCCTGAAGATCGGCGGCAAGTATCGGGACGAGGACAAGACCAACAGCCAGCATGACCGCTTCTTCAACGTAGCGGACGGGACGACCTACCTTTTGAGCCAGGGCCTCGACTCGTTCACCGACTCGCACTACTACTTCAACGACTACCCCCAGGGACCGAACGCCAGCCTCGCGGCGGTGACCCACTTCTTCGACACGAACCCCAACGCGTTCGTCGAGAACGTGAATCGCGAGCACCTCCGCAACGACCCCAACAACTTCGAGGCCAAGGAGAAAATCGGAGCCTTCTACGCGATGAACACGACCAGCTTCGGACCCCTCGACGTTCGACTTGGCGTCCGAGTCGAGCATACGAACGCGACCTATTCCGGATTCCTCGTCCAGAGCGACCCGAACGGGAAATGGATGTCCACGTCACCGACGAGCGGAGGATCGACTTACACGAACGCCCTGCCGAGCATTTCGTTCAAGTACGCCATCGATCCCAGCTCGACCGTGCGCCTCGTCTATGGATGGCAGATCGGCCGGCCGGACTACGGTCTCCTGGCCCCCTCGTTCATCGAAAGCGACTCGCGCAAGCAGATCAACGCCGGCAACCCCAACCTGAAGCCAACGAAGAGCCGCAGCTACGACCTGCTCTTCGAGCATTACTTCGGCTCTCTCGGGGTCGTATCGGCCGGAGGGTTCTACAAGGACCTGAAGGACCCGATCTACCCGGGCGCCTCGACCACGATCCACGGCGGTGTGTTCGACGGGTTCCAACAGGTCCAGCCCATCAACGGACCTTCCGCGAAGATCTACGGCGCCGAGGTCGGCTGGCAGCAGCACCTGAGCTTTCTTCCCGGCGTGCTTTCCGGTCTCGGCGTCGACACGAACTACACGTACACGGACTCGAAGGCCACGTTCGATCCGGCGACCGGCCGATCGGGCACGGCGCGGCTCCAGCGGACGGTGCCGAGGATCTTTAACCTCGGACTGACCTACGACCGGGGCGGCTTCTCCATGCGTGCCGCGCTGACGTATAACGCGGCGACGATCTTTCTCTACAACTTCCAGGACGGCGCCGACGGCGGACTGAACGGCCCCAACGGCGATACGTATCTGTACCCCCACACGCAGGTCGACGCTCAGGCCAGTTACACGTTGTCGAACGGGCTCGCGGTCGTCCTGAGCGCGCTGAACATCAACAACGCGGTGTTCGGGTTTTACAACGGGGATCCGCACTGGAACCTCCAGAGGGAGTTCTACAGCCGCACGGTGGCCCTCGGTTTCAGGCTGAATCGATGACAACAGCGGCACCGCCGGGGACGCGGGGACGCGGCCGGGGCGCCGGGCTTCGGAGTCTGGGGGTCGCCGGCGCCCTCCTCGCGATCGTCGCTGCCACGGGGGGCGGCGTCGGCCGGGCGAGTCATCCGAGGCGGCCCGGCGCCGGAGTTCGCTCCAATGTCTCCTCGAGCTTTCTTCCGGCGGATCTGGAAGCTCGAGGCCGGGGGATTCTCGCGGAGACCGACCAGAAGACGAGGGCGAAGCTGGCCGGCTCCCTCATGACGGAAGAGCCTGTCCGAGCCGAGACGTTCCTCCTGAGCGTTCTGGACCGCGATCCGTCCGCCCTGGTTCGTCGAGCGATCGTGAACGCCTTCGCCGGATCTGGGTCTGTGGCGGTGCGCCGGGCGCTTATGCGTCATGCCGCAGATGATCCAGACGCCGAGGTAGGGCTCGATTCCCTCGAGAGGCTCCGTCTTCTAGACACGACCGCCAACCGGAAGCTTCTGCGACGCCGGATCGACGCCGCCCTCCACGAAGGCGACACAGACGCCCTGCGGCGCTTGCTCGACGAGGACGAGAGATATATCGGCCTGACTCGCGGGGTCGCGCTGCCATCCTTTCTTCGAAAGCCTCCCGGGCCGTTCGCCGTCGCGTCGGAGAGCTCGTCCATTCACGTTCTTGCTTTCGGCGACTTCGGCGACGGCTCCGTGGAGCAGAGGGAGACGGCTTCGGCGATGCGTGCCGTGGCGCTGAAGACGCCGTTTGATTTCGGGCTGACTCTGGGCGACAACTTCTACCAGGAGGGGATGGCGAGTCCGCAGGACCCGCGGTGGAAGTCGTGGTGGGAAGACCTCTACGCGCCCCTCGGAATCCGATTTTACGCCGTCATGGGCAACCACGACTGGAAGATGTCCGACAGTCCGGCAGCGGAAATCCTCTACAGCAGCGGGACCTGGTCCATGCCGGCGCCGTACTACACGTTCACCGCCGGACCCGCTCAGTTCTTCGCCGTGGATACAAACGAGGTCTCCGACGCGCAGCTGGCGTGGCTTGCCGGCGCGCTCGGCGCGAGTCGCGCGCGCTGGAAGATCGTGTATGGACATCATCCCATCCGTTCGGCGGGCCACCACGGGGACACCGCCGATCTCGTGGCGCGCCTCCTCCCGATTCTTCGGGGGCGGGCCGATATTTATCTATGCGGCCATGACCACGACCTGCAGCACCTCCGCGAGGAGGGGGGTGTCCATTTCTTCGTATCCGGGGGAGGTGGTGCCGGGACCCGTCCGCTCCACCCCGACCCACGCGAGATCTTCGGGGTGAATGAACATGGCTTTGCGACACTCGAGATCGTGCCGGATGCCGTGACGGTGCGGTTTGTCGCCTCAGACGGGCGAATGCTCTACAACTACGAACTCGCGAAGTAGGCCAAATGCTGCCTCGTGGAAGCATGAGAGACACTTTCCTATAAGAGGAGACGTCGTGATTTCGAAACTCGCCCGTCAGGGTATGTTCGTTCTCTTTCTGATTCCCCTCGCCTCCCGAGGCACGGAGGCCGCTGGCTACCGCGTCACAAAGAAGTTTGCGGTGGGTGGCGACGGGGGTTGGGACTATCTGACTGTCGATAGCGGCGCCCGACGGCTCTACGTAAGCCGCGCCACCCACGTAATGGTTTTGGATGTGGACACCGGAGTGGTCGTTGGCGATATACCGAACACGGAAGGCGTCCACGGGATCGCGATCGCATCGGAACTGGGCCGCGGTTTCACGAGCAACGGCCGCGCGTCCACCATCACGGTCTTCGACCTGAAGACGCTCAAACAGCTCCAGACTATTAAGAGCACAGGCAAGAACCCCGACGCGATTCTTTACGACACAGCGACGAAACGGGTGTTTGCTTTCAACGGTGGAACAGCCGACGCTACCGCGATCGATGCAAAGACCGGGCGACCGCTGGCAACCATTGCCCTTGGTGGCAGACCGGAATTTGCCACTTCCGATGGCTCCGGAAAGGTCTTTGTAAACTTAGAGGACAAGAGTGCGATGGCCGTCATCGACTCCCGCAAGATGGCCGTCGAGAAGCAGTGGCCCTTGTCGCCCTGCGAGGAGCCCTCGGGAATGGCGATCGATCGGGAGCACCAGAGGCTTTTCGTCGGCTGCAGCAACAAGATGATGGCGGTTGTGGACTCTAAGAGCGGGAGAGTCGTCGCCACCGTTCCGATCGGTGAAGGGGTGGACTCGAATGGTTACGACCCGGGCACGGGCCTCGCATTCAGTTCGAATGGTGAGGGGAGCTTGACAGCCCGTGGAAAAAGTCTGATTCTTTCGGCATGAAGTAACTGCCAGACTCGTTGTCATCGGCAAAGACAGTGGAGGGAGGCACGATGTCGATGGGTAGCCGGGAAGGTGGCGAACAACCGCCCCTGTGGGTGACGACGAGCGAGTTGGCGCGAGGTGAGGGACATCTGTTCTACCGCCGCTTGAACGAGCTTCTCAGGCAGCAGGGGTTCGATCGGTTTGTCGAAGGTCTGGTGGAAGAGAAGAAGATTTTCGCGGACACTTTGGGCCGGCCGTCGATTCCGCCCGGGACGTACATGAGGATGATGTTCGTGGGGTTTTTCGAGGGGCTGTCGTCGGAGCGAGCGATCGCGTGGAAGTGCGCGGACTCGCTGTCGTTGCGGGAGTTTTTGGGTTTTGGGCTGACGCAGGCGACCCCGGACCACTCGACGCTCTCGGGACTGAGGCGCAAGTTTCCGGAAGAGATCCATCGGGAGGTTTTCGACTGGGTACTGAAGGTGGCGCAGGAAGAGGGGCTGCTGAAAGGGCGGAAGGTGGCCATCGACGCGACGACGTTAGAGGCCAACGCGGCGATGCGCACGATCGTGCGCCGGGCCGACGGGGCGACGTACCAGAAGTACTTGAAGAAGCTGGCCAGGGCGGAAGGGATCAAGGATCCCACGCCGGAGGATCTGGGTCGGATGGACCGCAAGAGGAAAGGCAAGAAGGTCTCCAACAAAGAGTGGAAGAGCTCGAGCGATGCGGATGCGCGGATCACGAAGATGAAAGACGGAACGACGCATCTGGCGTACAAGGCCGAGCATGCGGTGGATCTGT
>JBBQNC010000002.1:0-44065 GCA_038329555.1 Thermoanaerobaculia bacterium | reverse complement strand
GCGGCTTCGGCGTCTGCCTCGGCTGCGTCATCCCCGCCCGGGAGACCCCGTTCCTGATCTCCTGCCAGGAGGGGCCGATTCTCGCCCCCGAGCGGATCGACTGGAGCCTCGCCGGATGAGAGACCGTGCGGCCGCGTCCTTTGCTCCGGGGCTCGGGGCGGGACGCAACGGGCCGTGAACGAGGATCGCCCGCCGCGCGATCTCTCCGTGCAACTCGGCCCGCTCGCACTGGCGAACCCCATTCTGACGGCGTCCGGAACCTTCGGTTACGGCCTCGAGTTCGCGGACTTCGTGGATCTCTCGACACTCGGCGGCATCTGCACGAAGGGCCTTTCCCTTTTGCCCCACGCCGGCAACGCTCCGCCCCGCATCTGCGAGACGCCGGCTGGGATGTTGAACGCGATCGGGCTGCAGAACGTCGGCGTCGAAGCCTTCCTGGCGGAGAAGCTGCCCGCCCTTCGCGTGGCGGGCGCCACGGTGATCGCGAACGTCTGGGGGGATCTGGAGGAGGACTACGTCGCCGTCGTGCGCGCGCTGGAGGACGCCGCCGGGCTCGCCGCCGTCGAGCTCAACATCTCCTGTCCCAACGTCGAGCGCGGCGGAATGCTGTTCGGAAACTCTCCGTCCGCGACCGCGTCTCTCGTCGGCCGGGTTCGCGCCGCGACGGGGAGGCCTCTCCTCGTGAAGCTCTCGCCGAACGCTCCCGATCTGATCGAGTCGGCCCGGGCCGCCCGCGACGCCGGAGCCGACGCGCTCTCGCTGGTCAACACGTTCGTCGGGATGTCGATCGATCCGGAGACGGCGCTGCCGCGCCTCTCCTTCGGAACCGGCGGTCTCTCCGGACCCGCGATCCGGCCGCTCGCCGTCCGCATGGTGTATCAGGTCGCCCGAGCGCTTCCGGGGACGCCGCTCGTCGGGATCGGAGGCATTTCCGACCTCTCCGACGTCCTCGAGTTTCTCGCGGCCGGCGCGACCGCCGTGCAGGTGGGCACGGCGAACTTCCGGGACCCGGGCGTCTCCGGACGTCTCGTCGGCGAGCTCGCGGCGTATTGCGCGCGCCGCGGCGTGCGGCCCTCTGATCTGGTCGGACGTGCGCACGGACCGGCGCCGGCTGCGCTCGAGGCGGGGGCCGAAGGGTGAGGAGCGAGCGGCTGTGCATCGCGCTCGATTACCCGTCCCGGGCCGAGCTCATCGCCGCCGCCCGGCGGTTCGCGCCGCGGGCCGGCTGGTTGAAGATCGGGCTCGAGGCGTTCGTCGCCGAAGGACCCGCCCTGGTTGCAGAGGTCGCCGCGCTCGGGGCCCGTGTCTTTCTCGACCTCAAGTTTCACGACATCCCGAATACCGTCGGTCGCGCGGTCTCCGCCGCCGCCCGCAGCGGCGCCGCTCTCGTCAACGTGCACGCATCGGGCGGCCGCGCGATGCTCGTTGCGGCGCGCGACGCGGCCGGGGCCTTCGAGCCCCGACCCCGGATCGTCGCCGTCACGCTGCTGACCTCGATCGACGCCGCGGCCCTGGCGGATCTCCCCGTGGCCGGGCAGCCTGAAGGGATCGCGCGCCGCCTGGCCCGGCTGGCGAAGGACTGCGGCCTGGACGGCGTCGTCTGCTCGGCGTCGGACCTGCCGGGCATTCGCGCAGCCTGCGGAGCGGATTTTCTGACGGTCGTGCCGGGAATCCGGCCGGCCGGAGCCGCCGCGGGGGACCAGAAGCGCACGGCGTCTCCCCGCGAGGCCCTGGAGGCCGGCGCGGACATCCTGGTCGTCGGACGTCCCGTCATCGCGGCGACCGATCCGGACGCGGCGCTCGACCGGATCCTCGAGGAAATAGAATCGGCCCGAGTGAGCGCGCCATGAGCGACTGGAAGCGACCGCATCCTCCGTGGGTCGTGGGGCATCGCGGCGCACCGCGCCGCGCCCGCGAGAACACGATCGACAGCCTCGACTTCGCCGAGAGCCTGGGGGTCGACGCGGTGGAGTTCGACCTGCGCCAGACGCGCGACGGCGAGGCCGTTCTGTTCCACGACGAGGACATCGTGCTCGGCGCGCAACGGATCCCGGTGCGGACCTTCACGGCGCGAGAGATCGAGAAGCTCCAGCTTCCTTCCGAGTTCGGGCCCTATCGCATTCCGAAGCTCGAGGAAGTCCTGCACCGATACGGTCACGCCCTCCGTTACGTCATCGAGGTGAAGACGTCCGCGCACACTCAGCTGGGGCTGATGGCGCGCCGCGTGACCCGCGTCGCGGCGGAGTTCGGGCTGCGGGACCGTTGCCTCGTGGCCTCGTTCGACGCGGAGCTTCTTCGCAAGGTCCGCGAAATCGATTCCGAAATCGCGACCAGCTTTCTCTTCGACCATCCCGTGGCGATCCCGGAGCCCGGTCGCCTGACGCCGCTCTTTCCGCCGGTCGACGCGATCGGACCGAGGTGCGATCTCGTCGCGCCGCAGCTTCTCGCGCAGGCGGGCGCGGCCGGTCTCTCCGTGCATCCCTGGACGGTGGACGAGCCGGACGAGATCCGGCGCCTCTTCGCGCTCGGCCTCCCGTCCATCACGACGAACGTTCCCGACGTCGCCCGCGCCATCCTTTCGGGCCTCGCTCCGGCCGCCGGGCCGGATGCGAATCACGATGTGGAGGTCTTCATGTCTCCGGGGCCGTCCGGCGAGGGGGGAGCGGCATGATCTCGACGATTCTTCTCGCCGCGGCACTCCGGATCTTCGCGGCCGCTTCCTCGGCTCCCGCCGTGCGGGCCTTCGAGGGCGTGTACGTCGCGCGAGTCGACGCGATCCCCCCGGGTCTTTCGCGCCTCGAGGTCTGGGTCCCGCTTCCCTCGGACACCGACGAGCAGGCGATCCGCAACCTCCGCGTCGAGAGCCCATACCCGGGCGAGATCCGCCGCGAAAAGGAGTTCGGCAACGCCTACTGGTACGTCTCGACGGAGTCGCCCCGTCCCGGTCCCCTGGAGATCGTCGTCCGGTTCGATGCGCAGAGAAGCGAGGTCCTGCGGGGACGGCCTCGTCCGGCAACGTCGGGCGAGGCGCCGGCGACCCTGCAGCGGTTACTCCGGGCCGAGCCGCTCGTGACGATCTCGCCGCGGATTCGTGCTCTCGCGCGATCGATCACGTACGGGTCTCGGAGGCCGGAGGAGAAGGCGCGCGCCATCTACGAGTACGTCGTCAACACCATGACCTACGACAAGGTCTCTCCGGGGTGGGGAAACGGAGACACGGAGCGGGCGTGCGACGTCCGCAAGGGCAACTGCACCGACTTCCACTCGCTCTTCATTTCGCTCGTCCGCGCGGAGGGGATCCCCGCGCGCTTCGTCATCGGATTCCCCTTGAAGAAGGAGGCGGAGGCGACGGTTCCCGGGTACCACTGCTGGGCCGAGTTCTATCTCGCCGGGCGCGGCTGGATCCCGGTCGACGCCTCCGACGCGTCGAAGACCGACGACGCCGCGCGCCGGGACTACCTCTTCGGGGACCTCGACCCGGACCGAATCCAGTTCACTCGGGGACGCAACATCCGGCTGGATCCGCCCCCCTGCCGCGAGCCCCTGAACTTCTTCATCTATCCGTACGCCGAGGGCGACGGCCTCCCGATCGCGCCTGTCTCGATCCGCCTCGAGCACCGCGCCCGGATCGGCTGAAGGCCGCGGGAGTCCCCGGGGAGTCCGAGACGGGGTCTCCCGGGATCCGGGGATCCTTTTAGCCCTGGATGGTCAGGTGCGTCCCCCCATACACCTCGAGGGCGGCGCCCGTGATCCCGGCGGCGTCGTCTGAGGCGAGGAAGAGGACCGTGCGCGCGACGTCGCTCGGCCAGAGCTTCTGCGAAAGCGGAGACGAGCGATCGACGTCCGCGGTCTCGTCCGTGCGGTTGTCGACGGCGCCCGGGCACACCGCGTTGACGGCGATGTTGAGATCGCGAAATTCGCGCGCCAGGCTCTGCGTCAGCCCGATGACGCCGAACTTCGCCGCACTATGGGCCGACAGGTTCGCATCGCCGCGGAGGCCGTGCACCGAGGAGACGTTGACGATCCGGCCCCGCCGGCGTTCGACCATCCCGGGGAGCGCGGCCCGGCAGAAGCTCGCGGTCCCGGTCAGGTTGGTGGCGATGACGCGGTCCCACTCGGCCGGCGAGAGCTTCAAAAACGGCCGCCAGAGAAACATCCCCGCGTTGTTCACGAGCACGTCGAGCGGGCCGAGCTCCGTTTCGGTGCGCCGCACGCACTCTTCCGCGGCTCCCGCGGCGGTGATGTCGGCCGCAATCGAGAGACTCCGGACGCCGCTGGCCTCGATCTGGCCGATCGTCCCCTCGAGCTCGCCGACCGTCCGGGCGACGACGGCGACGGCGGCTCCCTCCTCGGCAAACCGGCGCGCGATCGCGCGGCCGATGCCGCGGCCTCCGCCGGTGACGAGGACCGTCCGCCCGCGGAATCTCACGAAGCGTCCACGGCGGCGAGCTCCGCGAAGAGCTCCTCGGAGAAGAGAACGTCCGCCGCCGGTCCGGTGAAGGTCGGACCTCCGAGCATCGCCACGGCGCCCTCCCTCGAAGCGGCTTCGTCGAGCCGCACGCGAAACACCGCCAGCGGGAAGAGAGTCCGGTCCGGGTCGTGGCTCGAGACCCGTCCTCGCTCCGCGCGCAGCCGGATCGACGCGGCGATGTTGCGCTGGAGGAAAAGCAGCGTCGCCTGACGGCGGCGGATCAGGTTGACCGCCGTACGGCTCGTGGAGAGGACCGCGACCGCCATGCGGGTCCCCGAGAGGGCGCGGACCTCCGCCGGCGTCAGCAGCGAGGCTCGAGGAAATCCGTCGGGGTCCGACGTCAGGAGGGGCAGCACGATCCTCCGGCGCCGCCGGAACATCTGCCCGCCGAGCAACCGCTGGAGGTCGGCGGGCAGGCGGGAGAATTCGTGCATGGCCGGGGAGTTTAACGCCTCGAACGGCTGCGCCCCGGCGGCGGAGCCATATGATCGGGCTCATGAGAAAAGCCACGATGCTGCTGCTGCCGGTTCTCCTCCTCTGCGCCGCGCCGGTGCTCGCTCAGGATCGTGACGCGCGGGCCGACGCGTTGGGGAAAGAGCTCGTCGCCGCTCTCGGAGGCGAGGGCGCCTGGGAGAAGGCGCGGCAGTTCCGCTTCGACTTCATCGTCGCGCGGGAAGGGCAGCCGATGGCGCGTTTTTCCCATGTCTGGGATCGCTACACCGGAGACTACCGGTTGAACGGCACCGACAAGTCGGGCGCACCCTATACCGTTTTCTTCAACGTCAACACGAAGGAAGGCCGGGCGTTCGTCAACGGCCGGCCCTCGGACGGTGAGGCCCGGGACGCGCTGCTCAAGTCGGCGTACGGCCGCTTCATCAACGACTCCTACTGGCTCCTCGCTCCCTGGAAGATCTTCGATCCGGGTGTCCGCCGCGTCTACGACGGCGAAAAGCCCTGCCCCGACGGCGGCGTGTGCGACGTGCTGAAGCTCTCCTTCGAGAACGTCGGCATGACGCCCAAAGACGTGTACTGGCTCTGGATCACCCGCGACGGGCGGCGCATGGTGCAGTGGCAATATCTGCTGAACGGGGCGGAGGAAGAGCCGACCACGGCGCTCTGGAAGGACTGGCAGAAGTTCGGCGGAATGATGCTCTCTCTCGACAAGCCGATCGTGGGAAAGCCCCTCGAGATCAAGTTCGAGAACGTGTCCGTCTCCGCCACCCGGGATGACTCTCTCTACCAGCCGAAGCCCTAGCAGGCTGCTGAAAAATGGATGAGGGCGTCGTGTCTGGCCTTTTGCAAATCACGCCGAAGAGGGACTGAAATGAAGAAACGCATTTCGGCTGTTACAAGATCGGAGGCAAAAGGCCAGCCACCGCAAGCGGTTGCGGCGGCGCGGAGCCGTCTGCGGCGTCGCCGCTCCTCTCCGATGCGCATAGGCATCGCCTTCGTCGCGGCTCCTGGCATCCGACCCCGCGGCGCTCGCAACGCCGCCTCACACCCTTTTTCAGCAGCCTGCTAGCAGCCGGTGCATAGAGTTCGGCCCGTGCCGGTAACGGGATCTTTCTGATGGCGGAGTCTGCCGCGAGCAACGGACATCGGCTCGTCCTGTTCGACATCGACGGAACGCTTCTCTCCGCGGGCCGCGCCGCGCGCGAATCCATCCTGGCGGCGTTGACGGAGGTCTACGGGTGGTCGGGATCCGCCGACTCGCACGACTTCTCCGGAAAGACCGATCCCCAGATCATTCGGGAGCTGATCCTCGAGGCGGTCGGAGACGAGCGCTGCGAGGCGGATCTTCGCCGCGCGCTCGATCGATATCTCGAGGAATTGTCGGGCCGGCTGAGCTCCGAGAGCGTCGTGCCGAAGCCCGGGATCCCGCTCCTCCTCGAGCGCCTGGCGTCGGAGCCCGGTGTCACTCTGGCGCTCCTGACCGGGAACCTGGAGCGTGGCGCGCGTCTGAAGCTCGAGCCGCCCGGCTTCAACTCCTACTTCCCGTTCGGCGCGTTCGGCAGCGACTCGGCGAACCGGTACGAACTTCCAGCCATCGCGATCGCGCGCGCGCGCGAGTGGACCGGTCGAAACTTTGCCGGGAAATCCGTGGTCGTCATCGGCGATTCCGTTCACGACGTCGCCTGCGGCCGCTCGCTCGGCGTCCGCTCGATCGCCGTCGCCACCGGTCCCACGCGGCCGGAACGCCTCGCGGCGGAGAAGCCCGACGCGCTCTTCGAGAGCTTCGCCGACGTCGAGCGGGCGGCGGAGGCGATCCTCGCGTGAGACGGCTCGCTCTCTTGTGGCTCGCGGCCGCGGGCGCCGCCGCCTTCGCCTGCTCCGGGTCGACCGGCACGGGCGGCGGCGGATCCCTCTCGAGGCCCGGTTCCGGCGGGCCGGTTGCCGCCGCCGGCACGGGCTCGCCGAAGGCCCCCTACGACGCCCCGCCGGCGGCGGCGCACGCGATCGAGATCACGATCCGGCCGCGCGCCGCCCGCGACATCCTCGCGTCTCTGGCCCGTCCCCGGCCGGATGCGTCCGACCCGAAGGTTCTCCAGGACCTTCCCGCCGTCCGCCTCGCGATTCAGGACTCGGGGCGCGAAGCGGAGGTCTGGGAGCGCGATTTCGCGGCCGCGTTCGACGAGCAGTCCCGCACGGCGGTCTTCGATTTCCGGTCGATCCGGGAGTCCAGGGACCGCTGGCAGACGCTTCTCGACGCGATCGAACCGCGTGCGGCCGACCTCGCGAGGATGGCGTCGGTGCGCGCGGCGGCGCTGCTGCCGGGCGACCGCACGGTCTCCGTGAAATTCGAGGTGTTCCTGTCCTTCGGCCTGGCGGGCCTCGGGGATCACATCGTTCTGAGGGGCACGGACGGTCGCGAGGTCATGATCCTCGATCTCGCCCGCGCCCTGGGCGACTCGGACGGGGAGCCGCTGGGGAGCCGCCTGTCCCGGCTCTCGCGCGTCATCGCCGGCGAGGCCTTCCGGCAGGCATGGACGGCCTACCGGGCGGGAAGCCCCGTCTGGGAACGCGGCGATCCGCAGCTCGGTGAGCTGGATCTTCTCCTGCGCGCGGTGGCGATCGCCGGCCCCGTCTCGCTCTATACCGTGGACGAAAACTTCTTCCCCCTTTCCGTGTGGCTGAGGGAGCCGATGAAGAAGGCACTCGAGGACCTGAACCGGCGCGCCGAGCGGTTCGCCGAAGCCGAGGGAAACCTGGAGCGCCGGATGGAGCTCGCGACCGAGATCCGTCGCGGAGACTTTGCGAGAAGGGTCGCGGGCCAGGACGGGGCATACCTCGTCGACGCGATCATCCAGCAGCAGGGCTTGAGCGCCCTCCGCGAAGCGTTTCAGCGCGGTCCCCGCGCGTTTTTCGAGGGCTACGTCCGCGCGACCCAGAGCAATCGCGATCTCGTGCCGCTCTCGAAGGCGATCCGCGACCGGCTGGCCGGGACGCCCGCGAAGGCTCCCAACCCCGCGCACTGACCAACGGCCCGGCTCGCGTAAGATTTGCCGACGCCATGAATAAACGGCCGCGCACGCCGACGCGGAAGGGGGCAGGCGAGCCGCCCGCCCGGCGAAAGGAAATGCTGCGGGTCCTCGCCGACCAGGTCGCGGCGATCATCTGGACGACCGACACGGACCTGAAGTTCACCTCTTCCACGGGGGGAGGGCTCGCCGCGCTGGGGCTCGCCCCTGGACAGCTCACGGGTATGACGGTCGCCGATTACCTCGGCACGAACGACCCGGAGCACGCTGCCCTGGCCGGCCACCGCCGCGCGCTCGCGGGAGATCCGGCCGCCTACGAGCTCGTCTGGCGGAACCGGACGTTCTCGGTGCACCTCGAGCCCCTGCGGAACAAGTCGGGCGCCGTGGAAGGCGTCCTGGGTATCGCCCTCGACGTCTCCGACCGCCGGCGCGAGCAGGAGAATCTCGAGCGATCGATGGCGCTTCTGCGCTCCACGCTCGACTCGACGGCCGACGGGATTCTGGTTGTCGACGAGAATGGGCGGATTCTCAACTACAACCGCCGCTTCGTCGAGATGTGGAGAATACCGGACGAGGTCGTCGCCTCCGGGGACGACAACCAGGCGCTCGCGTTCGTTCTCGATCAGATCGTCGACCCCGGTGACTTCGTGACGAAGACGATGGACCGTTACGCGAGGCCATCCGACGAAAGTCTCGACGTGCTGCATTTCAAGGACGGCCGGACGTTCGAGCGCTACTCACCGGCCCGGCGTGGACCGGACGATCCCACCCACGCGCGCGTCTGGAGCTTCCGGGACGTCACCGCGCGCGTGCGGGCGGACGAAGAGCGCGGGCGATCGCTGTCGTTGCTGGAGGCGGCTCTCGAGTCGACCGCGGACGGCCTGCTGATCGTCGACGTCGAGGGGAAGATCGTGACCTACAACCGCAAGTTCGTCGAGATGTGGCGGATTCCCGAGGTGATCGTCGGTTCCCGCGACGACGAGAAAGCGCTCGCCTTCGTGCTCGACCAGCTGAAGGCGCCCGACGCCTTCCTCCGCAAGGTCAGGGACCTCTACCAGCACCCCGAATCGCAGAGCTTCGACTGGCTCGAGTTCCACGACGGGCGGACCTTCGAGCGGTACTCTCAACCGCAGCGCGTCCGGGGGCGAATCATCGGCCGCGTCTGGAGCTTCCGGGACGTGACGGACCGGGCACGCATGGAGGAAATTCTCCGGCGGCAGGCGCGGACGTTCGAGCACATGTTCGACGGGGTCCTCGTCACCGACCTGTCGGGCAAGATCGTCGATTGCAACCCGGGCGCGGAGAAGATGTTCGGGCACACGAGAGAGGGCCTGATGGGAAAGACGCCCGAGACGATCCTCTCGCCCGCAGAAGACCGCGATCTCCTGTCCAGGATGATCGAGGGGATGCGCCGCCAGGGCCGATGGTCCGGGCTCGTGCGTTTTCGCCGGAAGGACGGCGCGCGAGGGACCTGCGAGACCGTGGTCGTCCCGCACCTGGACGAATTCGGCCGCATCTGCGCGGCGATCTTCGTTCACCGCGACATCACCGACCGAAAGGAGCTCGAGCGGCAGCTCCGCGAGTATCAGAGCCTGGACGACACCGGGTTCGGCCGCGGCTAGCAGGCTGCTGAAAAACGGATTCATCCGACCCCGCGGCGCTCGCCTCCCGACCACCAGAGGCAGACCCCCGGCAGTAGGGTACGCCGGCTACTGCCGGCGTTTACCCGCCTCACACCCTTTCTCAGCAGCCCGCTAGAAGAAAGAGGAAAAGGGGCTCCCGGCGCCGCCGGAAGCCCTTTTCGAGCTAGGGGCAGGTCGCGAAAGCCGCCGCGTCCGTGACCGCCGGCGAAGAGACTCCGGGGTAGTTGAAGTAGATCTTGCTCTGTCCGGCGCGGACGTCCGTGAACTCCAGCCGATAGAAGACGTTCGTCGTCGCCGCGCCGAAGGCCCAGTGGCGGTTGTTGAAGCCGCATCCATCCACGGTCTTGGCCATGACTTCCCACGCGTTCGGAGCGAAGAACCAGAAGATCCCCGAATCGGCGCTCGCCCCCGGCACGACGGTTCCGACGCCGGTGTGGCCTGCGAAGTCGCGCCACGAGACGCCGACGCTGAATCGCCCGTTGAGACAGAGAAACGTCGCGGAAGGGGAGCAACCGAGAGCGACTGCGCCGTTCAAGAATGTCACGCCGCCGACGATCGCGCCGTTGTGTCCGCCGACGACATCCGTGCCGCTTCCGTCGAGAGGCCACACCGCGACCAGGCCCGGAAGAGCTGTCGTCACGGGAACGTTGATCGTGCTCCGGATCTCTTCCGTGGTGCGGGCGACGTTCCAGAGCCTCACTTCATCGATGGCGCCGTTCGGCTCGAGGTCGTAGTCGACGTCGCTTCCGATTCGGACGGCGGAGGAATTGGTCGTCAAGGGTGCTGCGACGGGAAAGGAAGATATGAGCTCGCCGTTGATCAAGTGGCGCTGCGTCGTTCCATCGAACGTGACCGCGACGTGGGTCCATTCGCCGACCGGCACGGTCCCGCCGTCGTGGAGCGACGAGCTCCCCTTGAGATATCCGCGCAGAGTCGTTCCGCATACGCCCACCCAGTAAGTCGTCTGGTAGCCCTTCCCGAAAAGGCTCTTACAGCCGCCCCCGTTGTTGACGACCACCCAGGCCTCGATGGTGATCTGGTCGGTGGGATTCAAAGCCGGCGAGCTCGCAATCTCGATATAGCGTCCGGTGACCGTGGTCGTGGTCATCCAGGCGCCGAAAGGCTGTGCCTCGGCCCGAGGGGCAAGCAGGACACCGAGAAAGACGGCGAGACACACGCCCGCGAGACGAGGAAGGAAATACCGGGAGGTTCGCCGCATTTCGTCGCTCCTTTGCACATTCCACGGCGGAATATCCGTGGAACAGCCCCCTTCGAAACGGCGGGACAGAAAATCCCGCCGCCAGCCGGGTATCGATCAGAATTTGTACTGTGGGGAGATTCTAACACGCCCGCAGGGCGGCCCGCCCGGGCTCCCCCTAGAATGATGATCCGGAGGAGTGGCCGAGTGGTTTAAGGCGGTGGTCTTGAAAACCACTGTGCCGGAGACGGCACCGGGGGTTCAAATCCCTCCTCCTCCGCCAACAAACAACGTTTCGAAGGGACGCGGTTTTCCGCGTCCTTTCCTTTCCCGCTGGAGCTTGGGAAGAAGCCGAGAGGGTCACCGAAGAGGTTCACGCAGCGGCGAACTTTTCGTTTGATTTTGTAGAAGCGCCGCTTCATCCTGATGCGGGTCGAGTTCGTCGAGCTCCTAAAGTCTGACCCCCGGCAGGCTGGTTCCCGTTCCCAGGTGACGAGGAGTAGGCGGCCTAATTGGCCGGGCCGCCTCGCGGAGCCGAGCTCTAGCGAGCGACGAGGCGAATTCGAGATGATCCAGGCGTCATCTTCGAGTGCGCTCGCGTGAACTCGGCTCCGAGAAGAAGGATCGATGTGGCGTAGTAGACCCAGAGGAGGATCACGACGAGAGCGCCGGCGGTCCCGTAGGGCGACGCGACCGCGGTCTTGCCGATGTAGAGGCCGAAGAGCCACTTTCCTCCTACGAACGCGATTGATGCGGCGATCGAGCCGGGCGCAACGTCTCTCCACGCGATCTCGCAGTCTGGCAAGATGCGATAAATCATTGCGAAGAGAACTGTGGAGAGCAGAAAGGATACGCCGACGTTCAAAGAACTCAGCAGAGCTGCTGAGACTTTGTAATGCATTTCAATCCACTCCTGGAACCCCGCGATCGCTGCCGAAAGCGCGAGCGAGACCAGCAGCAGAAAGCCGATTCCGAGGAGAATCGAGAAGGAGGCGATCCGCTTCTTGAGCAACGACTGGATTAGGTGGCCGGGCTTGGGCGCCACCTCCCAAACGCGGTTCAACGAGCTCTGGAGCTGCGCGAACAAGGCCGTCGCGCCGAAGAGCATCGTAAGTCCCCCAAGAACGGCGGCGAGGCCGCTCTTCTGGTCGCGCATCGCCCTCTGTAGGAGCCGCTGGACGAGCTCCGCCTGAGCCGGTCCCATCACGCTTGTGAACTGGTGGACGACCTGCCCTCGCACGGCGGCGGCTCCGAAAAACGCCCTGCCCACCGCGATCGTCACAATCAGCACGGGAGCAAGCGAGAAGAGCGTGTAAAACGAGAGTCCGGCGCTCTCGGCCAAACACCGGTGCTTGCCGAAGCTCGTTACCGTCTGCCAGAGCACGCGACGCCACTCTTTCCATCGAACCTTCATCCGGCACTCCAGCACCATCTATGTGCCGCATAGCACTTTCGACGCCTGACCACCGACCGTTCATCCGCGACGGCCGTAATGTAGCCAAGCATTTCGACGACGATTTCAAGCTCGGTCGCTCCTGCCGGAACGACGATGGTACCCGGAGTGGTGATCTTCTGAAGCCGTGCGGTCGCGGTTGCGTCAGATGGATGGGTGATGATCGGAACCCTCTGGGCGGATGGCGAGCGGTCGATGCGCACCGGCGCGCGCTGCCAAAGCGATCACCCGAGTCCACCCAACAACCCAAGTGCCGCCGTGCGATGTCTCATGCGACCGCCAAGGATCTCATGCTTTCACGGCGGGGTTGAAAGAACGCAAGCTTCCAAGGCTCTCGTCGCGGCGAACGGCGCCGCATCTTGACAGCCCGTTCTGCCGCACGCTCGAGGCAGGCTCACGACGGCACAGCGTATTGGGGGACCAAGTACGCAGCGCCAGCTTTCAAGCCCTGCGCGATGCGCTATGCTCGGCTTGCGTCCTCGTCCCTGCTTCCCGAGGCTGGAGGACCCGCTTGAACCGAGCAAGACACTCGACCACCGGCTTTTTTTGCATCGGATTCCTGCTTCTCGCCGCGCTTCCGGAGTCCCAAGACCCCTCATCGGACAGATCGCGAGGCGAGCGAACCATCGAGACTTCCCTGCCTCTGATCGTCAACGTCCTGCCGGGCGCTCTTCTTTCGCCGGCGTTAGTCGTGGCACCGCCCGCGTACGCGCAGGCCCCAATGCGCGCGATGGCGGCTCTCTCGAATGGAACGCAGGCCCCCGCAACAGCCACTCCATCCCAGACACCTGTTCCTTCGCCCGGGCCGGGCGCGCCCGCAGGAGCCCTCGTCGATCAGGTCGCTGGCGCCGTCCGGTCGGGACACCTCGCGATGAACGTGGAGTTCCGCCCCGGGAAGTCGCCCCTCATCCAGAGCTGGTCGCTCGAGACAGTCGGAACCCCGACTGCGCACATCCTGGTCGAGGCCGACGAGGGACGGGTCCGGTCTCTCGACTACCGCGTGGACGGCGGCGATCTCGTGTTCGTCGGCCGGGGCTTGCGGCCGAGCGTCGTCGTCCAGGAAGTCTCGGTGGACGCGCGCGGCACGCTTACCAGGGCCGTTTTTCATGGGCGCGGGATCCTCCGCCCTCTCGTCTCGGTGTTTCGCCCTCTCGTGCTCACCTCGCTCGGAAAGATCCATTTTCACACCGAAGTTGCTGAGCTCATGCGCGGCAATCTGGTTGTCGGCGATGAAGCACGCGCTCCGGCCGCAGCCCCGGGCAGTTCGGCCGCGGGACCTTCACCCGCCGCTGCGCTGGCGCTTGTCGCCGCCGTACGCATCTCCGATTCGACCCTGGGGCTGTTTGAGGACCGCCGCCTCGACATCGGGCCCTCCCTGTTCTTCGAGACGGCGCGAGACCCGGAGGGGCATGACCCGCTCGTTCTGGGGATCGAGTCTGCGGAATTCCGTCCGGCGGTTGGCACGGAGGCCGGGACGCTGACGATGCGCGGGACGCTGGATTGCCGCTTGAAGAAGGGAGAGCTCGCGTTCAACGAGGGCCGTCTTGCCTTCTCCACGGGCCGACTCACCGCGGCACGGTTCGACGTCGCTCGAGGAGAGTCGGGCGTACTCGAGACAAAGTTCTCGGCTGCGCGGCTGGCGTTGGTTCTGACGAGTGGCCGCTATCAGGGGCCTGGGGGCGTTGTCGTTGATCTCGGAGAAGGTTCCCGGTTCGAGCTCACAAGTCTCGCGATGGCGCCCCGCGGCGGACTGAGCGGGATCCTCGACGCGACCCTTCTCGGCAAGACTGGGGAGATCCGGCGCCAAGAAAGCCGCATTGCACTCTCCGACGTACGCCTCGAAACGAAAGGTCTGAAGCTATCGGAGAATCGCGCGACCGGGGACATGACCATCGATTTCAACTACAGATTGCGCTACCCGTTCGTCGTCAAGTACCCGGTCGAAAGCCTGAAAGAACGCCGCATCCCTCTCGACTTCACGGGTCCGCTCTCCGCCCGGTTACATCTCGAGGACATAGGCGCTGGAAACGAAGGGACGATCGCCGGGACCTACACCTTCAAGGCGCCGTGGGCGCCGATCGAGAAGGCGGCTTTCGAGGCGATCCGCGCGCGGTGGATTCAGAATGCGCCCGTAATCGAGCGCGTGTCCCTGTCAATCGAGCCGACCGCTTTTCGGCCCTGCGGCAAGAACTGCTTCTACACGAAATTCCGATTCGTCGCCGAGAAACGGGAAAAGAAAAAGAGTTTATTCCGCGAAGAGTGCGGACCGGAAGGAAAGGCCGACCTCGTAATCGACAAGAACGCGCGAGCGTTCGTTCTTTCCAACGTCCAGATCCGCCCGAAATGCAAGGGGATTGTCGGGTGGGTCGCTAACCTGCTCGCCCCACTTCTCACCAAGACATACAACGACATGGTTCTCTTCAAGATGCCGGAAGACCTACCCTTCACGATTGAGACGGTAGAAGGCGACGAGGCCTCGATCACGCTGACCGGAGGAGTTGCGTGGGCTGTGCACTGAACCCGTAGGGTGTAGGAAACCCAAGGATCAAGGCCAGGCAGCAGCCGACGGCAGATGCCGCGATCGTCGGCAATCACCATCCAATTGCCGAGTGTCAGCGCGAGGGCCTGAGTTCGTTCCGACACGTAATGGAGCAGCGACCCGCTGCCAGCCGATCCGCCTCCCGAGACCCAGGTTTCGATCACCGGCGATCCCGGCAAGGACAGGGAGGAGCATCCGGACGTGCCGGCTCAGATTGCGTACGAGCGGGAACATCCGATCGTCGTTCCCGACCACTTGGTTCGGCCCCATGCGTTGGTAGCTCAGGCGAGGGGCGGTCTCAGACCGCGGACACCGGGGATCGAGGGCGTGTTCGCTACCCGCGGAAACCCGCTGCCGATCCGAGTATCGGCGAAACAGTGCCTCGCGCGCTGCGGTTCTTCGATTCGCTGTTCAAGGCCTGCGAGGAGCGCGGGTTCACAGTGAAGGTCGGCGACGATCGCAACTAGGCACAAGAATCGGAGTGTATGGCGAGGAGCTTTCGGTGCGAAGAACCCAACCGCCAATCGGACCACGTCCTCACTGTCCGAGAGGAATCCGACCGCGAAAAGGGCCACGGCTGGGGTATCCCGCGATACGACTACACATCGAGCGGTCGTTCACGATCCACGAATACACGGAGGGATTGCAGCATCGGTGGTCGGATCGCAAGAACCGGCCGCTGGAATCACGCATCAACGAAATCATCGTCGCGCTGGTTCGAATCTCGGTGACCGTCGTTCGCCCGCGCCGGCTCGAAGCACATCGAGCTCGCCAACGTCGGCTCGAAGAGGAGCGGCGCTGGATGCGCGAGCAGGCTCGGCTCTTGGCCCTTGAAAAAGAACCTCCAGGCGTGGAACAACCAGGAGCTCCGGGCCTTTCTGGCCGCCCTCGAGAATGCCGCCTCGAAGCGCCTGGGCCCGATCGCCGAAAACGCGCCGATGGAACGGTGGCTGCGGTGGTTACGGGACTTAGCAGATCGGACCGATCCCCTCAGCTCATTCGTTGCCGAGCTCAGCAGCAGCGTGAGCTTCTCGGCGAACCCGGAAAATTAGGTTCGCCGTTGGGTCCTCCGGGGCCCGGGTTGCGAGGCGCCTGATTCTGAGGAGAGCGGATCAGGCAAAGCCCTGAAAATTCAGCACTTCCTGGCCCTGGTACCTGTGTCGGCGGATGCTTATGGGTGACAAGCGTTACGCCTACCGTTCCATGGGAAGGCCCCTGCGGGTCCCACCTTCTTCGAAAGAGGCGCTCCGGCTCTCACCCCGGCGGATCTTTCTGTATGGGCCGATACGCATCTGCCTGGGAAAAAGCAGGACGTCCCGAGGAACCCCCGGGATGCGCCCGAGGTCCGCCGGAGCCCCCCGACCGAAGCCAAGCGGCCGGCCGGCATTCGGCGCCGACCAACGACTCGAAATCCATTTCTTAGGAGCCAACCATGGAACTTCCAATCTCAGATCGCAAACTCGCGGCGAACCGCGAAAACTCAAAGAAGAGCACGGGGCCCCGGACCGCTAGCGGGAAGGTCATCTCGAGCCTCAACGCCCTGGCTCACGGAATCCTCGCCAAGAAGGTCGTCGTGCTCGGGCCGCCCCTAGTGGAGGACCCGGCCAAATTCTACGCACTGCTCGAGAGTCTCCGGGCACACTACCAGCCCATCGGTGTGCTGGAGGAGGTGAAGATGGAGGAGATCGCCGTGATCAACTGGAACAAATTGCGCCTGCAGCGCTACGAGACGGCAGGCATCTCTGAGCGGCTGTCCGCGACGATCGAAGCCGCGAGGTCTCGAGCCACCGAGGATCGCCTGGGCATGATCCCGATGGGAAGGAAGCTTGGTTCGATCCACGATCCTAAGCGTCGCCCCGTTGTAACTGCGGCGGAGCTGCGGGAGCAGCTCGATCTCGTTGAACGGCTTAGGAACGACAGCGCCAGAATCGAGGAGGAAGCCGCCTTTATGGCTTTCGTGTAATCCGAGAAGGCCGGCGACGCCGACGACCCGAAGGAGGACGAACTCAAGGCGCTCTTCGCTGGCCTCGACCCGGGCTGACCTCGAAGACCTGAAGCAGCGGTTTCGCTCGACCATGGATAGCGTCCTCGATGCGATGTGGGATCTGCGCGCAAAGACCGTCCCGGACGAAGCCGCGATCGAGCGCTCTCTGATCCCGGACGAAGCGGAAATGAACAAGATCATGCGGTACGCGGCACACTTGAACCGGCTCGAGGAGAAGGCGATCGCCATGCTCGAGCGGCTGCAGGATGGGCGGCGCAAGAAGGAGGGCCGGAGCTGGTAGCTATCAGCCGTCAACTCATTTCTGCTAAACGAAGCCACCGGCTCCTGTCGGGCCGCGGCACACCTTCTGCGAAACGAAGCCAACCGAGGCGCCCTCGCCAACGGCACAGAATTCGTGTGCTTCGGCGCCCCGGACGGTGTCGGCGGGCCGACACTATTTCTAGGGAGTGCGCTTCTACTCCCGCGATTTGATCGAGGCGAGCGCGTTGGTGACTGTCCTCCTGCAAACGCCCAAATGGTCTGCGATCGCGGCGAGACTGAGATTCAGTGCGCGCAAACGCTTGGCCTCAGAGGCGATCTGGCGATGCAAGGGGACGGAGGTCTCGAACAGGACGGCCTCAAAAGGGATCTCCGCGACGGTTCGAATTCTTGGCGAACGCGTCCACCAATCGAAGTGCAGATCCCGGGGGTTCGAGCCGAGGCCGCGTCGCGAAGGGCGGCCAGTAGAAATTCCCTCTCCCCCGCGGCCGGGGGAGAGGGTCCGGGTGAGGGGGATGCCCCGGAGGGCGGCCCAGACGCGCCGGTAGTCCCTAGCCCGGACTCGGCCCGTCGGATGGGTCCTCCCGGACTCGCCTGGCCGCCGCCTCGCGCCTGCTCATCGACCGGACCAGGGACCACGCGATCACGAGGTTGACGAGAGCCGTCAGGACGAGCACTCCGCCTCTCTGCGTCGTCGTCATCTCCGGGAAGCCCGGCCGCCAGAACGTCAGGGGACTGACCCGGAAACCGAGGACCTCCTGGGCGACGTTCGTGGGAAAGCCGATGACGAGCGGCAGGCTTCGCCAGCGGAGAACCAGCACCGAAAAGAGAAGGGCCGACGTGAACACGACCGCGGCCGCGCTCGCGAGTGGCACACCCGCCTGCACGTGCACCAAGGCGAAGAGTGCCGACGTCGACAGGACCGCGGCGGTGGATCCGAACCGGTGTGCGAGCTTCCACAGGAGGTGGCCTCGATAGGCAAACTCCTCCGCCGCATTGTTGAAGAGGCAGAACGCCAGCCTGAGGACGGCGCCTTGGCGGTCCCATCGCTCGTAGGGATGCCATCGAGCGGAGGCGACGATCCACAGGATGAGGCCCCAGGACGCGACGACGGCGCAGCCCCAGGCGGACGCTGTCGCAACTGCCGCAGACGTCGAGAGGGAGCATCCCACCCGATCGCGGCGAGCGACTCGCCCTCCCGGCGAAAGAAGAGCCAGTTCAGGCCCGCCATCGCCACGGCGAGCAGCAGCGCGGGCAGCACGACGCCGACCCCGGCGGCGCTTCCCTTCGTGTCGCTCATCAGGAAGAGGTAGCCGGGAACGCAAACCGCGGCTTCCGCGACGAACAGGACGACTCGCTTCATCCGGTTCCTCGTCTTTCGGCGGGCGCGCGCATCGCCTCTCGAAGTCTCGAGCGCAGGGACGGATCCGTCAGCCCCGGGTCTCCTGGATGCGGCGAGCGATCGCCGTGACGGCGCGCCGCGGAGCGAGGCGGAGAGCCTGCACCATCAACTTGTTCGGAAGACCGGGGATCACGACCGGACGCCCGCGCAGCATCCCCTCGTATCCGGCCCGCGCCACGCGCCGGGCGTCCATGACGAGCGGGTCCGTGAAGAGCGGCGTTCTCGTGAGCCCGGCGGCGTTCTGAAATTCGGTCACAGTGGGTCCCGGGCAGAGGGCCGTCACGGTGACGCCGGTCCCCGCGAGCTCGTTGGCGATCGCCTCCGAGAAGGACAGCACGTAGGCCTTCGTGGCGTAGTAGACGGCCATCAGGGGCCCGGGCTGGAAGGCGGCCGTCGAAGCGACGTTCAGGATCCGCCCGGAGCGGCGGCGCAGCATCTGCGGCAACACGCCTTTCGCGAGAGCGGTAACGGCGACGACGTTCAGGCGAATCGTCTCGAGCTCGCGACCGAGGTCGGTCTCGGCGAACGGCCCGTAGACGCCGGCGCCGGCGTTGTTGACGAGGACGTCGACGGCGAGACCCTGCCTCTCGACCTCGGCGAGGACTTCGCGCGACGCGTCGTCCGCGGCGAGATCGCGCGGGATCACCGCGGAGATCGTCCCGTGCGCCGCGCGGAGCTCGTGCGCCAGTTCTTCGAGCCTCGCCGCGTTGCGCGCGACGAGCGCGAGCGTGTACCCGTCCGCCGCGAGGAGCCGGGCGATTTCCCGGCCGATGCCGCTCGACGCTCCGGTCACGAGCGCGGTCGGGCGCCCCGGGCCGGCGGTCACTCGGTCAGGAGGCGGCGCGCGGGACCGGAGGCCGCTCGGGCTGCTCCTCGCCCGGCGCCTCGGGTTCCGCGGCCGCGATCGGGCGGGGCCGAACGACGTACGTCCAGGCGTTGGCGAGCTCGGCCTTCCACCAGCGCAGCAGCCCGTGCGCGATCATGACGAAGAGGGAGGAGCGGACCGAGTAGCCGACGAAGCCCGGCCGGCGGCCGTGGTTGTGGTTTCCATAGATGCCAAGGGTCTTCTTCCGTTTGGCGATCGCGGTCAGCCGTCGGTTGTAGAAGCGGATCGGGTAGTAACCGACCTCCGCGCCATCCTGGAAGAAGGGGGGAAAGCCCAGCCGGTCGTGCGACCACCGGTACACGGGCATGATCGCAGCCGCGTAGTAGAGACCCGTGTCGAGAAGGAAGGCGGACGTCATGAGGTCGTAGTCCCCCATGACGTAGTACTTGTCCTTGTAGATCGAGTCGTAGAAGTAGTGGAAGTAGCGCCCGTAACACCGGTTGTGCTCCGCATACGCCTTCTCCATCTCCTCGGCAAGAGCGCCCGAGAGCGCCTTCTTGATCAGCTCGACGCGCGTGTAGACGGAGAACGCCATCTGATCGAGGCCCGGGGAGTAAAACGGATCGAGGAAGCCGCCCGCGTCTCCGACGCACGTCCAACCCGGACCGATGAACGCGTCGACGAAATAGGGGAGGCTGCCGTACGAGCGGCAGTCGCCTTCCACGGGGGTCGCATGCTCGAGAAGCTCGCGCGTCAGCGGGTTCGAGTCGAGAAAGCGGCGCAGCCTGTCGAACGGCGTGTCGCCTTCGGGCTGGACCAGCCTCTTGTCCCAGACCAGACCGACGCTCGTCTCGCCGTCGCGGAGGGGTATGAACCAGATCCAATAGCCGTAGCCGTTGAAGTGGTTCGTCGCGAGCCGCCGCGAGGCCAGGACGGCGCGGGCGAAGGGATCGGAGGGATCGGTCCCCGCGACTTCCGGCCCGTCCATGTCCTTGACGCCGCGATAGCGGACCCAGATCGCCGAGATCGGATGCGATTCGATCGGGGTCACGCCCCCGCGCTTGCGGGCGAGCATCGCGTGGCGTCCGGTGGCGTCGACGATCCAGCGCGCGCTTATCTCGACTCTCTCCCCGTCCTCCCTTTCGACGGTCAGGCGGTTCCCGGACTCGCCCTGCAGCTCGAAGCCGGTGACCCGCGCGGGCCGCAAGACTTCGCTGCCCTCCTCGGCGGCGACCTTCAAGAGGTGCTCGTCGAGCTTCGACCGGTCCAGCTGAAAGGACGGCGTTCGGGCGAGCTGGGTCGGCCCCACTTCGGACGCCTCGCGAAGGCACGTCACCTGGTCGTTGACGAACCAGTAGCGGAAGGCCTGCTTCGGGAGCTGCTCCCGCGAGAGGTGGTCGTACTGCTTCAGGACGCGGGTCAGGAAATAGGCGGAGATCTCGACGGTCGACTCGCCGACTTTCCAGTCGAATCGGTCCGCCTTCTCGACGACGAGGATGCGAAGGTGCGGCATCTGGCGCTTCAGCAGAATCGCCGTCGAGGCGCCCGAAACCGCGCCGCCCACGATGACCACGTCGTACTGCGAAGAAGAGGTGGAAGGGGCCGGCGAGGGCGAGGCCGAGGAAGAAGGGGACGGGGGCGCCATGGTCTCCATCGGCGTAGTTTACGGCAGCGAGGAGCCGGAATCGTCGACGATGCCGCTCGTCTCGTCGACCGAAATGGTGCGGTCCACGCGCTCGATACGTCCGAGGTCCTGGAGCCGGCCGGAGGGCCAGCGAACGGTGAGCTTCTCGACGCGCGTGGCGGGCCCGAGGCCGATGTGGGCGATCGGACTGGCCGTCGAAAGGTAACCGCTCGCGTTGCCGGTTTCGAGCAGGACGCGCCGGCCTCCGGGCAGCGACGCGATCAAGGCGGATCCGACGCCGTCGCGGTTGTCGAGCCCGGGAGTGCCGCGCAGGCGCACGCGAAGGTAGTGCTCGCCGGAGCGGCGGCTTCCCAGGAAGAGAGCCTCGGGAGCCTGGACGGACCGCACGTAGAGATCGAGCGCGCCGTCGCCGTTGGCGTCGAAGGCCACCGCCGCACGGCCGTTCGTCTCGAGATCGAGCCCGTCGAGGTACCCGCGCTCCTCGAACATCGGCGAGCCGCTACCCGAGCCCCGGTTTCGGAAGAATCGGTCCCGTTCGATGCCCGCGATTCCCGCTCCCTTTCGGTCGAAGGTCTTGCGCCCGGCGACATAGTCGTCCCAGTAGGCGAGGGAATCCCACCAGAACTCGAGCTCCCGGTCGTGGTCGCGGCCATCCCCCCACATGCCGTTCGTCGCGAAGATGTCGGGCCACGAATCGTCGTCCAGGTCCGCGGCGACCGCGCTCCAGTTCCAGCCCGCGTACCGGGCGCCGGATCGCTCCGTCGCGTCCGCGAACCGGTGATCCGGCGTCTGAAGGAGAAGAGTGTTCCCACGGGACATCGTCTCCATCCAGCGGATCGCGATCGGCAGGAAGAGGCGACCCGGCAGCCCGATCGGCAGCGAGGGGTACTCGTGCAGGAAGTACCACTGGGTGTCCGTCCCCGTCGTGTACAGGTCGAGGCGCCCGTCGCCGTCGAAGTCGGCCCATGCGCCGGACATCCCGTAGGCGCGGACCTCCGTGCCCGTCTTTTTCGTGACGTCGCGAAACCGGCGGCCCTCTTCGTTGCGGTAGAGATTCTTCAGCCCGAAGTCGTTGGTGACGAGCAGGTCGGTTCGCCCGTCGCCGTCGTAGTCGGCGAAGAGCGAGGACAGGGACCAGCGGGTCAATCCGGCGAGACCCCACGCGGCCGTCACGTCGGCGAAGCGGCCGTGCCCGTCGTTCGAGTACAGGTGATTGGGGCGGCCGTCGTTCGCGTCGAACGGCGGATCTGGCATCTGCGCGTAGTAGTCGCCCGTCACGCAAACGAAAAGGTCGAGATCCCCGTCGCCGTCGACGTCGGCGAACGCCGCGGAGCGCGCGTTTCCGGCGACCGAGATCCCCGACCGGGACGTGATCTCCTCGAAGGTGCCGTCGGTCCTGTTCCGGAAGAGGCGGGCGGGGCCGAACGCGTCGGTGACGAAGAGGTCCGGATATCCGTCGCCGTCGACGTCTCCCGCCGCGACTCCCGTGGCGGCGAGGTCCCTGCCCGACGGTCTCACGAGTCCGGCCGCGGAGGTCACGTCCGTGAAGCGTCCGTGGCCGTCGTTGCGGTAGAGGATCGAGCGCACGCCGTCGGCGACGAAGAGATCCTCGAAACCGTCCCGGTCGTAGTCGAGCACGGCGACGCCGGAGCCGGGCCAGATGTCGGCGATCAGCCGGTTCGTGCGGCGCAGCGGAGGATCCTGTCGCTGGGCGCCGAGTCCCGCCTCGGCCGTCGCGTCGTGGAACCGGGGCGTCGCATTCGACCGGTCGTCGAGTGGACGGTCGAAGGCCACAGACACGCGCGCCGCCTCTTCGCCCGCGCCGTCTTTCGGACGCGTCCACTCCGCGGTGACGCGCGCGGCGGCGCTCCGCTCGACGCGGGCTCCGTCGGCGCGCACGCCGCCGAAGGTGAAGACGACCCGGCCGGAGATCCGCTCGCGGAGCCCCGACGAATCCTCGTCGGGCTTTTCGACGCGATGCGAGACCCAGACGTTCCGCTCGATCCCGTTCCACGCCCAGCCGCGCAGCGGGGCGATCCCGCCGGGATCGGCGGAGTCCCCGGTCCGGCTTCGGAGCGCGCGCCGCGTGGCTTCGACCGCGTCACGCCAGCGCTCGAGACGCTGCATTCTCGGAAGGAAGTCACGCCGCAGACGCGCGAGCGAAGCGTTCTCGTACAGCCAGACGCCGGCCCCGAGAAGGAGGATGCCCAGGATGCCGAGAAGGATCGGGCGCCGTTTCACGCGGCGGGGATCCTATCCGACGCGGCCGCCCGTCGTCAGGGCGTCGTGGGGCCCTGAGGCCGCGACCGAAGCGGTACGGCCGTCCAGTTCCGACCGGAATCCCCACTCTTCCAGACTTCCCCCGCTCCGCCCAGGTAGAGCGTCGATCCGCTTCCCGGCCCGATCGCGAGCGAGTGCGCTCCCGCGCGGGCCACAACCGGAGCCCAGGTCATTCCGCTGTCGACGCTGCGAAAGAGCCCGTCGACGGTCGCCGCATACAGGCGCGAGGATTTCGAGGGGTCGGCCCAGACCCCGAGAACGCCGACGCCCGGGAGTCCTCCGTTTGCGGGAGTCCACGTCGTCGCGCCGTCGAGGCTTCGGAAGATGCCCGTCTCGGTCGCCGCGAAGACCGTGGAGGGAAATCCCGGAGGCACGGAGAGGCTGCGCACCGTGGCCTTCGAGGGGAGAGGCGCCACCGGCGCCCAGTGGGAGCCGCTATCCGTCGTCTTGAAAATGCGGCCGTCGTTGGCGGCGGCATAGAGGGCTCCCGGCGCGGCGGATGCGAGTCCCGCGACCGATCCGGGGAGACCCTCGCTCGCCGCCTGCCACTTCTCGGTGTTCAGAGCGCTGCGGAAGACTCCCTCTTCGGTGGCCGCGTAGAGCGCGCCGGGGGCGCCCGGGTCGACCGCGAGCGCCGAGACGTCTCCGTTGCTCAGTCCGGAGTTGAAGGCGGCCCACGACGCGCCGCCGTCCACACTGCGGAAGACACCCGCTCCCTCGCTGGCCGCGTACACGACGGTCGCGCGCGTGGGATCGACGGCGATCGCGGAGATGGAAACCGCCTCGAGCGCACCGCGACCGGGAATCCAGCTCTCGCCCGAGTTCATGCTGCGGTAGACGCCGTTGGAAGTCGCCGCGTGGAGGATCGTGCCCTCCCGATCGAGCGCGAACGCCGCCACGACACCGGCGCCCGGGTCCTCGGCGGGCGGCTCCGCGGTATCGGTCCCGGGTGCGGATGCGACCGTGGATGCGGGCGCCGCGGGCGCCGTCCCGGTCGGCGCCGGAGCCGGCTGGGCGAGAGCCTGGGCCGGCGCGGCGGACGGAGCGGCGGGCTGCGCCGCGTCGAAGGGATTGCGCACCGCCTCCGACGAGGCCGACGCGCTCGGGGGCGTCGCGGCCGAGGACGGCTGCGCAACGGGGTTCGCGGTCGAGGAGGGCTGGGCGGCTTGCTTGGCGGCGGAGGAGATCGGCGACGCGGGCGCTCCGGCGGGACTCGCGGGCGTGGAGCCCGAGACGGAGGTCCCTTGCGCAACCGAGACGGAATCCTTTTCCGTGCCCGCGGCGCGCTCGATTCCCTTCGGAGCGGCGGCCGCCGGACGGCGGCCCGGGGGTTGCTCGCCGACGAGGCGAACCGGGGTCCAGTGCTCGCCCGCGTCGAGCGTCTTGAAGACGCCGCCGTTAGTTCCCGCGTACAGGACCTGCGGAGACGCCGGGTGGATGGCGAGGACGGTCACGAATTCGTTGACGAGGCCCGTCCGGGCTCCGGTCCAGTGCGCGCCTCCGTCTTCACTCCGGTAGATGCCGGCGGCCGTGCCGGCGTAGATCGTTCCCGATTGCGGTTCGACGGCGATCGAAAGGACGAAAGTGCTCGGCAGCCCGCGCGAGAGGCTCTTCCAGGTGGCGCCATGGTCGACGCTCTGAAAGAGCCCTTCGTAGGTGGCGGCGTAGAGAGCCGAGGTCCCTCCCATTCGGAAAGGAACGATCGCCCAGATGAAATTCGAGAGGAGTCCCGTGCTCGCGGCGGACCAGTTCGCGCCGCCGTCCGTGCTTCGAAAGATTCCTCCAGAGTTGGTCCCCGCGTAGACGCCTCCGCCCGGCTCGACCGCGAGACAGGTCACGTTCAAGTTGCCGAGCCCGCGGTTGCGCTCCTCCCAGCGAGCTCCTCCGTCGACGCTGCGCAGAACGCCGCCGTTCGTTCCCGCGTAGACGGTTCCCGGCGAGGCCGGGTCGAAGGCGATCGCGGAAACGAAGAACGCTCCGCGCTCTCCATCGAGCCGCGTCCACGCGCTTCCGGGGCCTCGCGTGCGAAGCAGGCCGCCGGCATTGGTGCCGACATATAGAGCGGAGGGCGATCCCGGCTCGATGGCGAGAGTTCCGACGAACTGCCCGGTCAGGCTGTGCGAAAGGGGAACCCAGGTCTTGCCGTCGTCGGTGCTCGCGAACAGGCCGCGGGCGGTCGCCGCGTAGACGCGCGAGGGAGATGCGGGGTCGATCGCGATCGCGGTGACGTACCCGCCTTCGTGGATCCCGACCCACTTCTTGTCCGCCGCCCCCAACGGTCCCGCGAGGACGAACAGGAGGGTCGCGGCGAGGAGGCTGGCGCCCGATTTCAGCACGATGCGAAGTCTAGCGGCGAAGGGAGCGCCGATCCTGCGAAATTCTTGCGCCCGCGAACGGGCGTGACACGAAGTCACAGCTTTCCCTCGGGGCGAGCCTTCCTGTCAGGCACCAGGGCGCCCGCCGATACGATCATTTTCATCGCCTGTTCCGGGGACATGTCGAGATACGTGATGCGGTCATCGGGGACGAGCAGCAGGAACCCGGTCGTGGGGTTTACGGCGCTCGGAATGAAGACGCTGCGGAGGACCTTTCCGAGCCTCTCCTCCGCTTCGCCGGCCGACGAGGACGTCACGAAGCCGAGCCCCCACGAGCCGGGCGATGGGAATTCCACCGCGGCGACCCGTCCGAACGAACCCGTCCGAGAAGGCCCCAGGAGCAGCTCCGCGATCTGCCGCAGCGTCGCGTAGATTTTGTTGATGAGAGGAACGCGATGCATCACGCGATCCCAGAGCGCAAACATCCGGCGTCCCAGGAAATTCGTGGCGAGAAAGCCGAGGAAAAGAAGGAGCGCGTTCAAAAGCAAGAAGCCGAGACCGAAGACCGAGATGCCGTGGGCGCGCAGCTCGCTGCCCAGGATGTTGTCGAAGAAGTTGAAGAGGCTCCAGACGACCCAGAGCGTCAACGCGGTCGGCGTCAGTACGAAGAGCCCCGCCACGTAGTATCGCCGGAGCCGGACCCAGAAGGGATGAGCCACGCCACGAGTGTAGCGCCCGGATGTTTAGTCCGGGGCTCTGTCACACAACAGCCGATCTCTTGGAGAGGTGGGTGAGCGGCTGAGCGCGAAACCGCTGGTTTGTGACTCAAGAGGCCTTCCACTAAAATCACGATTGCGACGCTTACGGAGAGGTGGGTGAGTCGGCTTAAACCAGCGGTTTGCTAAACCGCCGTAGGGTTAATACCCCTACCACGGGTTCGAATCCCGTCCTCTCCGCCATCGAGCCCGCTCGCGATGCCGGAATCAGAATCGCGTCGCATCGCGGGATCCAATTCGCCGGCATCGCCTCTTCGACGACAATCGGGCGATGGAGGCGTGGTGCCGGATCGAGACGGTGGGGAATCGGGTCATCCGCGTCCACGTGATGCATCCGAACGGCGAGATTCTCGCGTCCTATCCGCCGGAGAAATTCGATCCCGCGATCGTGAACCGCATGCGAGCGGGCCAGATCCGGGCCCGCGTCTCGTCGGATCCGGACGGCGCGGGAAGGCTCCTGACTCTCGAAGAGCTTTCCGGAAACGTGGTTCTGGAGGATCGGATTCCGTGAGGAATCGGTCCCCTGCCGGGACGGAGGTCGGCGTCAGCGCTCGCGAATCTCGTCCGCGCCGAAGTACGGACGCAAGGCTTCCGGGATATCGACCGAACCGTCGGCGCGCTGGTAGTTCTCGAGGACCGCGACGAGCGTGCGGCCGATCGCGAGCCCGGAGCCGTTCAGCGTGTGCAGGTACTCCGGCTTCTCGCCTTCGGACCGGCGGAACCGGATCGAGGCGCGGCGCGCCTGGAAGTCCTCGAAGTTCGAGCAGGAGGAGATTTCCTTGTACTCGTTCAGGCCGGGGAGCCAGACCTCGAGGTCGTACGTTTTCGCGGATTGAAACCCCAGGTCGCCCGTCGAGAGCGCCATCACGCGGTAGGGAAGCTTCAGGCGACGCAGCACCTCTTCGGCGTGGCGCGTCAGGGTCTCGTGCATCTCCCAGGACTCCTCGGGCCGGGAGAACGCGACGAGCTCGACTTTTTCGAACTGATGCTGGCGGTTCATTCCGCGCGTGTCCCGGCCGGCCGCCCCCGCCTCGGAGCGGAAGCACGAGGTCATCGCCGTGTAACGGATCGGAAGCTGTTCGTCGCGAAGGATCTCATCCCGGTGCAGGTTCGTGACGGGGATCTCCGATGTCGAGATCAGATAGAGCCCCTCGCGGGTCTTGAAGAGGTCGTCCTCGAACTTCGGCAGCTGCCCCGTTCCGAAGAGCGAGTCCGCGTTCGCCAGGACCGGCGGTAGAACCTCCTCGTAGCCGTGCTCGCGAACGTGCAGGTCGAGCATGAAGGAGCCGAGAGCCCGCGAGAGCCGGGCTCCCGCCCCGCGGAGGACGGTGAAGCGCGTGCCCGCGATCTTGACGCCCCGCTCGAAGTCGAGGATTCCGAGAGCGGGACCGAGATCCCAGTGCGGCTTCGGAGAAAAGTCGAACTTTCGCGGCTCGCCCCACGAACGCTCCAGCCGGTTCGCCGATTCGTCCGGGCCACGCGGGACGCTCGAGTGCGGCGCGTTCGGGATCCGGAGCTCGACTTCGGCGAGCTCTTTCTCCCGAGTCTCGGTGTCCTCTTCGAGCGATCGGATCTCTTCCTTGAGCGCCTTCATCTCCTCGAGCGCCGCCGGGTCCGGCTTTCCGCGGATGGCGCTCAGCTCGTTGCGGCGCCGGCGTTTCTCTTCGAGACGCGTGACGCTCTCGCGGCGCTCGCGATCGAGCGAGACGAACCGCTCGATTCCAGAGCCCGCATAACGCTCCGGATAGTCGCGCAGCAGGGCTTCGGCGTCTTCGCGCAGGCGCTCGCGTGCTAACATGAGTGACGCTCGTTTACATCGCGCGCGATCCTGAGTCAACCGTGTGAGCCCTCCCTTCCAGCTGCCGGAAGTCGACTGCATCGTGGTCAACCGCGACGGCGGCGACTCACTTTTCGCGGCGCTTCGGTCGCTCGAATCGCAGGACGGAATCGATCTTTCGATCGTGGTCGTCGACAACGCCTCGAGTCCGGCCGAACGGGAGCGTCTGGCGCGCGAGGCGCCGGAGGTTCGGGTCGTTCCGTTCTCGCGCAACCTCGGCTTCGCGGGCGCGGCGAACGAAGGGATCGCGCGGACCCGCTCGTCCTTCGTGCTTCTGCTCAACAACGACGCGGTGCTCGCGAAGGACTACGTGGCCCGGCTGGCGGCGCGATTGACGTTCGACGATCGCCTCGCGGGCGTGCAAGGTCTCATCCTGACGGCGGACGGCGGGCGGGTGGATTCGGCGGGTGTCGACTGGAACGCCCGTGGCGAGGCGGTTCCCCTATTTGGAAATTCCGAACCTCACGCCGCGCCCGCCGAGGTGTTCGAGGTCGCGGGAGTGTCCGCCACGGCGGCGCTCTACCGCCGCGACGCGCTCATGCGCGTGTCGCCGCTCGGGGAGGTGTTCGAGCCGTCGTACTTCGCCTACTACGAGGACGTCGACCTGTCGCTGCGTCTCGCGCGGGCGGGCTGGCGGTTCGCGTGCGACCCGGGGGCGGTTGCCCGCCACGAGGGCTCGCGGACAGGCTCACGAACGCCCTGGCGCCGGGCGAGGTGGATGGCCCGCAACCGCTGGAAGACTCTCTTCCGCAATTTCGACCGGCGGTTGATCCGCCGCAACGCGCGGAAGATCCTCCGCGCCGACCTCGCGCACGCCCGCTCGCTTGGGTGGCGCGCGCCTCTCTTCCTGCTGTCGGTCTGGCCGGCGCTTCCCTTCGCCGCCGGTTCCCCGGCCTCCGCCGCCGGGGCCGGACCCCTGTCCGAATGGCCGCGCTCGGCCCGGACCCCTCCGCGGGGCCCGGCCGCCGATTCCAGCGACCGCCGACTGGCCGGGTGAGCGCGCCTCCGGTCTCCGAGATCACGGCGATCCTCGTCTCGTGGCGTGATGCGGACGACCTCGAGGAGGCCGTGCGCTCGCTCGCCGAAGCGCGGCGCGCGATCGCCGCGCCGGGCCCCGTTCTCTCGCTCGTCGCCGTCGGCAACGGACCCGGCTCCGTGCGCCCGGAGCGCGTGCGCGCGCTCTGGCCGGATGCGGCCGTGATCGAGAACGCGCACAACCTCGGTTTCGGCCCCGCGGCGAACCAGGGTGCGGCCGCCGCCCGCGGCGACGTGCTGCTGTTTCTGAATCCCGACACGCGCGCCGAGGAGGATCCCTTTTCGCCGCTCGACCGCGGGTTCCGCCTGCGCCCGGAGGCCGTCGCGCTGGCTCCGCGCCTGCTCGAGCCGAACGGCGAGTTCCGGAGCGCGTCTCCCGGCGCCCTGGCGCCTCCGGGCGACGAAGACCAGTTCACGTTCCAGCTCCGGCGGCTTCCGCGGCTGTCGTCGGACGCGCGGGAGCTGCTTCTCTGGGACCACCTGTTCCCGTCCGGGGTCGAGCGGCGCCGCGCCCGGTATGCAGACGAGGATCGCGATCGTCCCTTCGCGGTCGAACAGGCCGCCGGCGCCGCTCTCGCGGTGCGCGCCGATGCGTTTCGCCGGATCGGCGGCTTCGACGAGTCCTTCGTGCCGGCGTGGTTCGAGGACGTGGATCTCTGCGCACGGCTCCTCGGAGAGGGCGCGATCCTCTACTGGCCGGAGTCCCGATTCCGCCACGCCGGCGGGATCTCCTCCGCTCGCCTGGGTTACGACCGTTTTCTTCCCATCCTCTACGCCAACGCTCTTCGATATCGCGCCAAGCACTACCCGCCGGTGGCCCGCGCCGTGTATCGGGGGCTTCTTGCGGCGGGAATGATCCTGCGGCTCGCGGCCCTCCCGCTCCGGCGCGAGATGCCTCGCCGCCGCGCGGAGGCGGCCCGCGCCTACGCCGGAGTCCTTCGGCTTCTCGGGGGCGCGAGGCCCGGGGGCGTCGCGTGACGGACGTCTCGATCATTGTCGTCTCCTACAACGACGCGGCCGACCTTCCCGTTTCGCTGGCGAGCGCGCTCGGTCAGCAGGGCGTCCACGCGGAAGTGCTCGTCGTCGACAACGCCTCCTCGGACGCCTCCCGGGACGTCGCGCAGCGGCTCGGCGCACGAGTGCTCCCCCTTCAAAAAAACACGGGTTTTGCGGCGGCCATGAACGCCGGAATCGAGGCGACGACGGGCCGCTACGTCATCGCGCTCAACCCGGACTGCCGGCTCGAACCGGATTTCGCGGCCGTGCTCGCCGAACGCCTGGACGCCCGGCCCGACGTCGGCTCCGCGTCGGGCCGGCTGCTCCGGGGGGAGGGCCCCGGGTTGCGGGCGACGGGAGTTCTCGACTCCGCGGGCATCTTTTTCACGGTCTCGGGCCGGCACTTCGACCGCGGCGCGGGGAAGCCGGAGGCCGGCCGGTACCTTCGGGAGGAGGAGGTGTCCGGGACGAGCGGCGCCGCCGGCTTCTACCGCCGCGCCGCGCTCGAGGAGGCCCGGATCTCGACGGGTTTCTTCGACGCGGATTTCTTCCTGTACCGCGAGGACGCGGATCTCGCGTGGCGTCTCGCCCGGCTCGGCTGGAAATGCCTCTACGTTCCCGCGGCCGTCGCCTCGCATCGGCGGCGGAACCTGCCCGAGCGCCGGCGCGCGATGCCGGCGATCGTCAACCTCCATTCGGTCAAGAATCGTTTTCTCCTCCGGATCAACAACCAGACGCGCGCAGAAGCTCTGTGGACACTTCTCCCGACTCTTGCGCGCGATCTGGTCGTCGTCGGCGCCTGCCTGACGGTCGAGCGCAGCTCGCTGCCGGCGTTCGTGTGGCTCTGGAGACACCGGGCTCGACTTCTGGCGAAGCGCAGCGAGATCGCGGCCAAGGAATCCTCGCGGCGGTTGAAATGAGGAGGATCGCCACGGCGCCGATTCCCGACCCCTGATATTTTCCGGCCATGCGTCTCGCCATCCTCGGCACCCGGGGGATCCCAGCCCGGTACGGGGGGTTCGAGACGCTCGCCGAAGAGCTCTCCGCCCGGCTGGCGGCGCGGGGCCACGACGTCACGGTCTACACCCGCACCCGTTATTCGGTGCCGGGCCTCGACAGCTGGCGCGGCGCGCGGATTCGCGTGCTGCCGACGATCCCCTCTAAATACCTCGACACCGTGGCGCACGGCATTCTCTCCGGCGTCGACGCCGCGTTCGAGCGCTACGACGCGGTGCTCGTCTGCAACGCGATCAACGCCGCGTCTTCGTTCCTGCCGCGACTCGGAGGGAGGACGCGCGTCGTCCTGAACGTCGACGGGCTCGAGCGCCACCGGCGCAAGTGGAGCTGGGTGGGACGGGGTGCCTATCGGATCTCCGAACGGCTCTCGACGAAGCTGCCGGACGCGGTCGTCTCCGACGCGCGCGTCATCCAGAGTTACTACCGGGAGCGCTACGGTTTTCCGACGGTGTTCATCCCGTACGGAGGCGACCTCCCGCAGCCGGAGGGAATGAGCACGCTCGAGCGGCTCGGCTTGCAGCCGGAGAAGTACGCCCTCTACGTTTCGCGTCTCGAGCCGGAGAACAATGCGCTCGAGGTGGTCCGCGCATGGAGCTCGGTCCCGGGCTCGACTCCCCTGGTCGTCGTCGGTGACGCGCCCTACGCGCACGCGTACATCGCGGCCGTTCGCGCGGCGGCGGATCGCCGGGTCCTGTTTCCGGGGGCGATCTACGGCGAGGGTTACCGGGAGCTGCTCGCTCACGCGGCGGTCTACATCCAGGCGACCGAAGTGGGAGGAACGCACCCCGCTCTCGTCGAGGCGCTCGGGTACGGTCGAGTGACCTGTTACCACCTGTCACCCGAGAACGAAGAGGTTGCGGGCGGCGCGGGTCTTGCGTTCGACGTCCACCGGCCGGAAACCCTGACCCGCCTCCTGGCCGGAGTGTTGGACGATCCGGCCGGACAATCCGTATGGAAAGAGCGCGCCAGGGACAGAACCAAAGAACGGTATCGTTGGGACGATGTCACCGATCGCTACGAGGCCATTCTTGAAGGCCGACCCGTCATCTCTTAACATGCCCCCGTTTCGCCGGCCCGATGGCCGGGGAACAATTCGATGCTGAAGCAAAAAGCGCGCGTGATCGCCCTCGGGGTCCTGGCAGGGGACCTCGCGTTGACGGCGGTCTCTCTTCCCGTCGCCTACATGATCCGTCATGGCGTCCTGACGACGCTGTCGCCGTCGCTGTTTCCGACGCCCCTCCACCCGTTCGACCGCTACCTCTTCCTCCTCGGGCTGATCCTGCCGTTCTGGGCGGTGATGCTCTACGCGGCGGGCTTCTATCGAAGCCACCGGACTCTGCCGCTCGCCGAGGAAATCTGGGCGGCGACCAAGGTGGCCGTCGGCGGGACGGCGCTCCTCGCGCTGATCGTCTACGGCGTGCGCCTCGACTTCGTCAGCCGGTGGCTGCTGGTCGTCTTCGCGGCGGTGAACTTCGCGCTGCTGGCGACGGAGAAGGTCGCGTTGCGACTCGTGTCGCGGTGGGTGCGGTCCCGCGGGTACAACTTCCGCACCGTCCTCCTCGCGGGCACGGGGCAGAAGGCGGCACAGCTCGCGGACTTTCTCGAAGCGCATCCCTACTGGGGATTTCGCGTGCTCGGTTATCTGGACGACGAGAACGGCGGGGAGATCCGCCGCGCCAACCGCTGGCCGTGCCTCGGCCGGCTGACGGATCTCGAGGCGGTGCTCCAGCGAGAGGTCGTCGACGAGCTGGTGTTCGTGATCGAGAAGGGAAAGCTCGGGGCGTACGAAGAGGCGCTGCTGGCGGCGGAGCGGCACGGCGTGCGCGCCCACGTCTCCCTGGACATCTTCCCGCACGTCCTCGCCCGTCCCGTCCTGGAGGAGCTCGACGGCGTGCCGCTTCTCTCCTTCACGACGACTCCGTCGAATCCGGGCCAGCTGGTGGTCAAGCGCGCCATCGACCTCGGCCTGTCGACGGTTCTATTCCTGTTGACGCTGCCCATCCAGGCGCTCGCCGCTCTGGCGATCCGCCTTTCCTCGCCGGGGCCGATCTTCTTCCGGCAGATCCGCTGCGGGTTGAACGGACGGCACTTCACGCTCCTGAAGTTCCGCACGATGGACCCGGGGGCGGAGCAGCGCCTTCCAGAGATTTCGCACTTGAACGAGATGACCGGGCCCGTCTTCAAGGCCACCAAGGATCCGCGCCTGACGCTCGTCGGAAGGCTCCTGCGCCGCCTCTCGATCGACGAGCTCCCGCAGCTCTGGAACGTGATCCGGGGCGACATGAGCCTGGTCGGCCCGCGGCCACCCCTTCCGGAAGAGGTCTCGCGCTACGAGCCGTGGCAGCGGCGCCGTCTCTCGATGACGCCCGGGCTGACGTGCCTGTGGCAGGTCTCGGGCCGAAACGAAGTCGATTTCGACCGGTGGATGGAGCTCGACCTGAAGTACATCGACACGTGGTCGCCGATGCTCGACCTGAAGATTCTCCTGAAGACGGTTCCAGCGGTCCTGACCGGCCGGGGCGCTCGGTAAACCGTCGCCTCCGCGTCGCGCGTGGCGCGACCGCTCCGGCTCCCGCAGCGGGACGCTCCTCGCACGTCGCCCGCGCTTCGCTTCGGCTCCCGCAGCGTGAGGCTCCTCCCTTCGCGACGCTCGGGAGACTCCTCACGCTGCGAGCGCATGGGAGAGGATCGGCCGAAATCAGTCCCTTTCTCCCGGCGGGAGTGAGCCGGGGCGACGGAGCGCCGAGCGTCAACTCGAACGACGTGTGGGGGGCGAAGGGGGCCTCATCTGGTCTCGGCCTCCGGGTCGGCGCCCGAAACCGAGAGCTGAGAACCGAAAACCGCTACCGGTTCCCGCTCCCGCCCCGCGTCTCGCCCTCGGCCTCCTTGTACAGGTACTTGATGGAAGCCTTGGGAATGAGGAGGTTCGGGCCGCGCTCGCGGTTCACCTTCAGGCAATGCTTGTCGTACCACTCGATCCAGCCATGGATCTGCTCGCCGTCGGTCAAGATCAGCACCATCGGCGTCTTGGCGGCCATCTGCTTCAGGTAGTAGTAGCTCTCGGCGTTCGTCTGCTCCGCCGGCGTCTGCTTGCGCTGGGCGAACGTGCGAGTCGGGTACCGCTCGGCTAGCTCCGAGAGGTTCGGACGGATCAATTTGCGGTTGCCGGGCGCCTCGTCTTCGCCGCGAGAGGCACCCCCCGCAGGATGAAATTTCGGCACTGCAGTCTCTCTTTGAGCCCGGTAAAACGGGGGCTTCTTTGCTTCCTAAACGGCGCTCTCCGGGGAAATATTCTCCGGTTTCCGGGCCGGCGCGAAGGCATCCGGGGCGGGCCGCCCGCCCTCGTCTTCGTAGGCCAGGCAGCACATCAGGCGGCCGCACATCCCCGAGATTTTCGAGGGGTTGAGCGAGAGATTCTGGTTCTTGGCCATCTTGATCGTGACCGGGTGGAACCCCTTCAGAAAGGTCGAGCAGCAGAGGGTCAGCCCGCACGGCCCGAGCCCGCCCCGCATCTTGGTCTCATCGCGGGGCCCGATCTGGCGCATCTCGATCCGGGTCGGATACTTGACCGCCAGATCCGTCACGAGCAGTCGGTAATCGACCCGCGTTTCCGAAGTGTAATAGATCGTGTACTTACGCGCATCGAAGCTCTCCTCCGCCCGGACGAGCTTCAGGGGGAGCCGCCGTTCCGACGCGAGGTCGCGGCTGTCCGTGAAGAACCGCGTCTCACGGTCGACCTTCCCCTGGTAGTTGGCCAGATCCCCCTCGTTCGCCACCCGGACCAGCCGCCGCGCCTCGCGCAGCTGGCACTGCTTGACGATCATCGGGTGAAGCGTCGTGACCTGCGCGTACTCGAGCCCCTGGTCCCCTTCGACGATGACTCGCTGGCCCTTCTCGACGGCCGCGCCGGAGGTCTCGCAGAACACGACGCGCCCGTCTTCATGATCGTTGATGCGAATCCCGACGTAGTGGCCGCCGGGATTGTAGGAATTTCCTGTCGTGCAACCGCCGCAGCCGGACATGTAGGAACCCCCGTAAACCGTTACCTTAGCATGGCTTGACGAAGGCTCGGGGGACGGGTCGCGCGCCTCGGATCCCCTACGCGGGGCCGATTTCGGTGACGATCCGGTCGAGGAGATCCGCGGGGGATCCCGCGGCAATCGCTCGCGCTCCGGCCGGCGGCTCCTCTCCCCCCGAAACCACGAACAGCGGCGGCGGGGCGGGGTTGTCGTCGCGAATCGCCGCGATCGCGTCCGAGGCCTGCTCCGCTCCGCCCAGGATCAACACCGCGTCGACGCGCCGGTTTCGGCCGAGCTTTTCGACCGCCTCCTCGGGACCGGACGCCCGGAGGATCTCGACGGAGGGGTGCGAGCCGGCGAGCCCCGGGAGCTCCTCCGCCCGACCGGCGACGACGAGCAGCGTATACACGGTTATCGCCCGGCTGTGTCCTTCATGTCCTTCATTCGGGCCACCTCATTCGACTAAGACGGTCGCGCCCCCGCCCGGCCTCGGACGGTCGCCGTCGCTTCCCGTGACGTACAGCACGAACGTGTAGAGCCCCGCCCGGTGGGGTGTGTACGTGAAGGAGAACTCGCGCGCGGAATGCAGGCGCACGCGGTCCTCCGTCAGGAGGCCCACGATCTGCGTCGTTCGATTTCCCTCCGCCACCCACGCGAGACGCGCGAGGGGATAGGAATAGCTCGTGCGCGCCGTCGCCTCTTCGCGGGAGAGGGGGCGCGGCGGCGCCTCGCGTGCGATCGTGACGAACTGGAATCGGAAGCCCTCGGCGGGACGCCCCGACAGGTTGATGGCGGCCGGATCCGGCCCCGGCGCCGTGAGCGTGACCTGCTCGAATCGACGGGTCAGGAACTCCTGGGACATCTGGAAGCGCCCGCGTACGATGGAATAACCGACCCCGACGTGCGTGGCGTCGGGATCGAGGATCGTCCGCCGGTGGCCGTCGCCGGGCGGCTTCTCCTCCATCATCTGCGCCTGGGACTCGAGCGCGAGGCTCACCGTCGACTCCGTGAACCGGGGCGCGGTCGTGACCCAGGACGCGGAGTTCTCCGCCTGGAGGGCGAAGACGCCCGCGAACCCCGTCCTTCCGTATGGAGGCACGCCGTCCATGAGGTAGTGACCCCGGCTCTTCTCGGCGACCTGCCGCGCGCAGAACGCGTCCCCGACGCGGGCCGCCGCCTCGTCCCAGGCGACCGGAGGAAGATGAAAGGCCGCGCGATCGCGGTTGATGCGCGAGAGGACGGCGGACTTGACCGGATCCGCGGGCCGCGATGGATCCGGGTAATGCTCGGACAACGGCGCGGCGAGATTCGGCGCGCGGACGCGGAGCCTTCGGGAGGAGCCGGCGCCGGACTCAGGAGATTCGGTGGACTCGTTCTCGAGGGGGCCTGCGAGTCCCGCGACTCCCGCCAGCAGCAGGCCGAGGATTCCCGCTACTCGTGCTACGTTCATTTGGACGAGGGAACCACGCCTGTCGCCGGGACCTTCCCGGCGAATTTCCGATGACTCGAGGTGAGCGCGATGGCGATCCGTTTCGGCACGTCCGGCTGGCGCGCGGTGCTCGCCGAAGAATTCACCTTCGGAAACGCGCGGAAGGTGATCGCCGCCATTGCCATGGTCCTCGAGCAGGACGGCCGCGAGGGGGAGCTCGTCCTCGTCGGCTACGACACGCGCTTCCTGGCGGCGCGATTCGCCGCGGAGGCGGCGCGGATCTTCGCCCGCGCGGGGTTTCGGGCGGAAATGTCCGCGCGTTCGATCCCCACGCCGGTGCTCGCGTTCGAGATCCGTCGGCGCCGGGCTGCCGGCGCGGTCAATTTCACCGCCAGCCACAATCCGCCACAGTACCTCGGAATCAAATTTTCGACCTCGGACGGAGCTCCCGCGCTTCCGGAGACGACGTCGCGCATCGAGGCCCTCATCGCGGCGACCGCCGAGGCTCCCGAGCCCCCCGCCGAGCCGGTGGTCTCGTTCGATCCCGTTCCTCCCTATCTCGAGGACCTGGCCCTGAAGGTCCGGCGCGAAGACGTGGCCCGCGGAGATCCGCACTTCAGCCTCGACTTCCGGTTCGGGACCTCCGCGGGATTCCTCGACGCCTTCCTCGATTCCTCGGGAGCGCGGCTCGAGAGGCTGCACGCCAACCCGGATCCCCTCTTCGGCGGGGAGTCGGCGCAGTGCGGGGAGAAGGAGCTCGTCGCCCTGGGAGAGGCGGTCCGGACGAACCGGTCGCGGCTCGGCCTCGCCTGCGACGGCGACGCGGATCGCTTCGGAGTCTGCGACGAGACGGGCCGGTACGCCCCGCCAAACGCCCTCCTCGCCCTGCTGGCCAACGACCTTCTGGGGCGCAAGGGGCGGCGCGGCGGAATCGCGCGCAGCGTCGCCACGACGCACGCCCTCGACGCGATCGCGGCGCGTTACGGCGTGCCTCTCTACGAGACGCCCGTCGGATTCAAGTACATCGGCGAAAAGCTGATCGCCGGAGAGATCGTCTTCGGCGGCGAGGAGAGCGCGGGTTTGACGGTCGAAGGGCATGTCCCGGAGAAGGACGGAATCCTCGCCGACCTCCTCGTGGCGGAGATGGTCGGGGCGACCGGTCAAACGCTTCTCGAGCTCGGCCAGGAGCTCGAGAAGGAGATCGGCGCGTTCCATTCGAAGCGCGTCGACCTGCCGCTTTCGGAGGAGGAGAAGCGGGCGCTCGCGCAGCGGAGGCTCACGCCTCCTTCGTCCCTCGCCGGCCGGCGGGTGGCTTCCGTCAACCTGATCGACGGAATGAAGTTGATTTTGGAGGACGGTTCGTGGATTCTGATTCGAGAATCGGGAACGGAGCCGCTTGCCCGCGTATACGTCGAGGCGCGATCGCCGGAGGGCATCGATGCGCTCGCGGCCGCGGCTCAGGACCTGTTGAAGGGGTGACGTGAGCTTCTTGATCGAGGGCGTTCTGGCTCGCGAGATCCTCGACTCGCGCGGAAACCCGACGGTCGAAGTCGAAGTGCTCCTGTCCGGCGGAGCGACCGGCCGCGCGGGAGTGCCCTCGGGCGCGTCGACGGGAGAGCGGGAAGCCCTCGAGCTGCGCGACGGCGACCCGAAGCGGTACGGCGGGAAGGGCGTCCTGAAGGCGGTCGCCCACGTCAACGGCGAGATCGCCGACGAGGTCTCCGGAACGGACGCCCGCGACCAGGCGCTGCTGGACCGCATCCTGGTGGAGCTCGACGGCACGCCGAACAAGGGACGCCTGGGCGCCAACGCCATCCTGGGCGTGTCCATGGCGGTCGCCCGGGCGGCGGCGGAGGCCTCGGGCCTTCCTCTCTATCGCTACATCGGCGGCGCGAACGCGCGCACGCTTCCCGTCCCCATGATGAACGTCATCAACGGCGGCGTGCACGCCGACAACCGGCTGGACCCGCAGGAGTTCATGATCTGCCCGGTCGGGTTCGAGCGGTACTCGGAAGCGCTGCGCGCCGGCGTCGAAGTCTTCCACGCCTTGAAGGCGAAGCTGAAGAAGAGGGGTCTTTCGACGGCCGTGGGCGACGAGGGCGGCTTCGCGCCGGACATCGGTTCGTCGCGCGAGGCGCTCGACCTGATCATGTCGGCGATCGAGGCGGCGGGCCACGAGCCGGGACGGGACGTGGTGATCGCTCTCGATCCCGCGGCCTCGGAGTTCCATGAGAAGGGGAAGTACGTGCTCTCGGGAGAGAAGAAGACGCTCTCCTCCGAGGAGATGGTGGCGTTCTGGAAGGCCCTGGCCGCCGACTATCCGATTGCCTCGATCGAGGACGGCCTCGCCGAAGGAGATCGGAAGGGCTGGGTCGCCGCGACGCGGGAGCTCGGCTCGAAGATGCTTCTCGTCGGCGACGACGTCTTCGTGACGAACCCGGAGATTCTCGCGCGGGGGATCGCCGACGGCATCGGCAACGCGCTTTTGGTGAAGCTCAATCAGGTGGGCACGGTCAGCGAGACGCTCGATGCGGTGCGTCTCGCGCAGACGAGCGGCTACCGCACGGTGGTCTCGCACCGTTCCGGTGAGACCTGCGACGACACGATCGCGGATCTGGCGGTGGCGGTGAACAGCGGCCTCATCAAGACGGGCTCCGCGTGCCGGGGAGAGCGGCTCGCCAAATACAACCGGCTGCTGGTGATCGAAGAGGAGCTCGGCGCGGCCGGCACGTTCGCGGGCCGGGGAGCGTTCCCCCAGTGAGAGAGGCGCCCCCTCCTCCCCGCGCGCCCAGGCCCTTCCTGGCGTTCTTCGTCTCGCTGGCCGGCTCGTCGGTGATCCTCGGCCTGCTTCTGCTCTGGGACCACCGCGTGCTCGAGCTCCGAAACGCGCGCGAGGAGGTTCGCCAGCTCGACCGCCAGATCGCGGATCGGACCCGGGAGAACGACGAGCTGCGGCTCGCGATCGAGGCGGCGAACCGCCACGGCTTTCCGGCCGAACGCGTCGCGAGGGAGGAGCTCCACCTGGTCCACCCTCAGGACGTCGTCCTGCTGTACCCGAACGGGTCCCTCTCGGGCCGCTCGGATCCGGCCCGTCCGAAGAGCGCTCCGGCCCGCTGACGCGGCGGGGGAGGGTTCAGCGAGGCGCGCGGAGCGTGCGCGCCAGAACGACTCCCACCAGAACGACCGCCGCGACGATCGCGACCCAGAGAAACCGCGTGGTGGCCGGCTTCGGCGCGGCCGCCGCCGTCACGGGCGTGCGAAGTCGGGCCGCCTGCGCGGGCGAAGAGAGGATCCGCGCGGCGACGAGCTCCAGGTCGTAGCGCGGGGCGAGCGCGTCCGGGTTGCCCGACAGGAGCGTCAGCCGGTCACCGGGGGCGAAGACGAAATCGATGCGTGGCGAGGAGGTCCAGACGGCCGCACCCGAGATCGAAAGGGGCGCGTTGTCGCCGTTCTCGATCTCGACGCGGATTCGGCGCCCCGTCGGCCGGGCGATCGGAATCGTCAGCGGAAGAGCCGGCGCGTTCGCGATCCGGCGGAGCCGGCTGCGCCCCCAGTCCACGGCGCAGCGCTGCCTCAATTCATCGCCGGCTGGGCCGCAGCAGATGCCCCTCGTGAGAGGCGCATGGGCGTGATCACGCCGGGCAGGGTAGGCGCCGGCGAAGCCGGCGTCGCCTCGAGCCTGCGTGGCACCGGAGGTGGTCTTTATGCGAGGTGTGGCGGCGCTCCGGCGTCCCGCTCGATACGGCCGAACCTGCGGCTTCTTTCTAGCAAAGGTCGCAGGTTCAAATCGCTCTGACCGGTCTGGAAATAGCAACGCCCGGAGGTCGCTCCGGGCGTTGGTCTCTGAGAATCGTTGTGGCTTCACCATCGCCGGGCCGGGTAGGCGCCGGCGGAGCCGGCGCCGCCTCCAGCGTGGCTGGGCACCGGTGCCGGAGTGAAGCGGGCGCAGCGCAGGGCCTCGGCGTCTCTGTCGATACGGCCGAACCTGCGGCTGACTTCTAGCCAAAGGTCGCAGGTTCAAATCCCTCTTATCGATCTGGAAATAACAACGCCCGGAGGTAGCTCCGGGCGTTTCAGGGACTTGGTTGCGGGGGCAGGATTTGAACCTGCGACCTTTGTGTTATGAGGGCTATTCTCACCGTCACACTGTTCCTCTCAGATCCAGACCGACCAACTCCCGCCTGACGATCGGCTCTGCCGAGGCGTACCCAGCCGTTCCTTGTAGCACCCTTCTCGCGGACAGAACACGGACGTTTCAGGGGGATTTTCGTCACGTCGTTCTCCCCGGAACACTCTTCAACCATCCTGGCGCTTGAGGAGGGTACGATATCCGTACCATCCTGGAGATTCGGCCCACGCCAACGTCAGGAGGACGACTGAGCGACCCTCCAACCGCACCAGCGGCCGCGGAATCCGCAGCTGGCGGACGCGCTCTGAGGGTTCCTCCGTTTCCCGGGGCCTTCGCGGACGTTAGAAGGCATTTTTCGCAGCCCAACGCCGAAACCGCGGGGGCGGCCGCGTGTCTCAACTTAACGACCGGTCGGAAGATCTGATGAGAGCGAGCGTGGAGATCGAATTGGTTAGGGCGGCAAGTCTCGCAATGTTTGCATCAGGAATTGGGCGGTCTAATACATGTTAGGCCCGCTGAAAGGTTAGCGTGCCGCTCGATCCCGGAGTGTGGAGGGCGTGGCGTTCACCGCTCTTTGTGGTCGGCGTCTTTCTGCTCCTCGTGGGGGTGACCTGCGCGGTATTTCTCGTCTACACCAGTGACCATGGTTGGCGCGGCGACCCGGACCCGAACCTGGTAGGAGTGGGGGTTCTGTTTTTCCTAGCGACGGCGACTGGGTTCATCATGACCATCGTAGGCGTTTCGCGGGCGGTTGACCTGAATCGGCGGGAAAAGGCCAAAAAGAATGCGGCCTAACATCGCGCTGCAGCCGACGCCGCCGGCTTCGCCGTCGCCGCGGCTGAGCTTTAGGACGTTAGGCCTCCGCGAGCCGCCCTCAGCCGCGTGGCGAAATGCGCCGGCCGCCAGGGTCGGGAGCGCGGCATGATCATGAGAGTGGCCAGGATCGGCAGATGTCACCGCTCGGCTGAGAGAAGCCGCTTCGGGTCTCCTGCCGGCTCGGTTTCCCGCCGCGCCTGTCAAATGAACACGCCGCCTAACATCGTGCTTCAGCGGACGGCGTCGGCTTCGCCGCCGTCGCCGCTGGGCTTTGGAAACGTTAGGCGGCCCAAAAAAAACCGAAAGGAGACCGCGATGAAGACCTTCCTTCGCCTCGCAATGATCTCTCTCTTCAGCGCCTCCGTCGTCTTGGCCGCCGAACAGGCGGCACCTGAGACGAAGGGCGTTACGGTGACGCAACTTGCCGCAGTTGACCTTGGCCCTGAAATCGAGGGCATGGCTGGGCGCCAACTTCGAATGCGTATGGTGACCATCGAGCCTGGAGGCGTCTTCGGCCCGATTCACAACCATAAAGACAGGCCGGGAACGGTCTACATCCTGCAAGGAAAGATCACTGACCATCGGAATGGCTTGGCCAAGGAGTATGGGCCCGGCGTGGGCTGGCCCGAAGACAAGAACACCACGCACTGGCTTGAGAATAAAGGAACGACGCCAGCGGTGGAGATCTCAGTCGATATATTCAGGCAACCGTAGACTGAGGCCCAACATTTGACCCGGTCGCCGCCTAACACCGCGCTGCAGCGGGCTCGATATGCTCGCCGCTGAGCTTGATATCGTTAGGCCTCGCGAAACACTTCATATGGGAGGCTCTGATGAGCATGATCAATCGTCGCGAGCTGATGCGCGTTGGTGTCGCCGGTGGTCTCGCAGCGCTCGGGCCTCGAAGCGATCGCACACGAGCCGCGAGTCCAGACGCGAGCAAGCTGGTGCGTGATGCATCGACAGGTCGAGTCGTCACGATTGAAGCGAAGCCTGGGCCGGCCTCCATCGATACGGCAAAGACTGCGGTCATTGTGGTCGACATGCAGAACGACTTCGGTGCGAAGGGCGGCATGTTCGATCGTGCAGGGATTGATATCTCCGGCATTCAGAAGGTCGTGGACCCCACTGCAAGAGTCCTAGCCTCGGCCCGCGCCGCAGACGTCAAAATCATCTATCTCAAGATGGGGTATCGTCCCGATCTCTCTGATCTCGGCGCCACCGACTCTGTGAACCGGGTGCGACACCTACGGATGGGCGTCGGCCAAGCCGTTCGTGCCCCCGACGGTAGAGAGAGTCGGATTCTAATCCGTGACACCTGGAACACAGATATCGTCCCCCAGCTCAAACCGCTGTCCGACGATGTCATCGTGTATAAGACACGATTCAGCGGTTTCTATGAAACCGACTTGGACGCCAGGCTCAGAAAGATGGGCATCAAACATCTGATTGTCACAGGCTGCACTACGAGCATCTGCGTGGAGTCGACGGTCAGAGACGCCATGTTCAGGGATTATCTGTGCGTGCTGCTGGCCGACTGCATGAGCGAACCCATCGGATACGGCCTGCCGCGAAGCAATCACGACGCCTCTCTCCTAGCCGTTGAAACGCTGTTCGGCTGGGTCTCAGCGTCGGACGATGTCGTCAGGGCCCTCGGTGCATCCGTTTGAGACCAAAGGACAAAGGCAGGTTGAAAGCACAGTCGTCCTATCGGTGCTCAACGAGGCCTAGCACGCGCGTGCAGCGGACTCGCGTGAGTCTCACGTCGTCAGGGGCACCCCGATTGCGCTGGCTCGGCGCCTCTAGCAACATTCTTGCTCTGGCGTCACTCCCATCGGACCGTCTCCAGTCTTGCTCGCCGCCTAACATCACGCTCCGGCGGACGTTGCCGGCTGCGCCGTCGTCACCGCTGGGCTTTGGAACGTTAGGCGTCTGCGAGTCGCCTTCAGTCGGGAGGCTAAAGGCGCCGGCCGCCAAAGATCGAGCTGGCGTCATGATCGCGAGGGTGGTCAGGATCGGCGGGTGTCACCGCGGGGCTGTTAGAAGCCGCTCCGGGTCGCCTGCCGGCTTGGGTTTCGCCGTACCTGTCAAATGAACACGCCGCCTAACATCGCGCTTCAGCGGACGCCGTCGGCTACGCCGCCGGCGCCGCTGAGCTTTGGAACGTTAGACGACCAGGGCTATTGCGAGAGGGCTTCATCGTGCTGATCGATGCAAGGTCGCGCAGACGGCAGCTCAGCATCGCATTAGCATTGGCCCACCTGGCTCTTGCCGGCGCGCTGACCTTGGCGACGGCAAGCAACTACAGTGACGGCTGGGTCCAACTCATGCCCCGCGCCATCCTTTTTCTGGTCGACCTGCCCGTCTCCGTAGTCGGCTGGTTCTTGATCCTTCTTTTGATACCAAACGCCCCAGTAGGCTGGCTGCCGTTTCCAGCTTCCGATCTACAAGGCTTTCTCGCTCCCGCCTTCCTGCACTGCGTTGCGGGTACGACCTT
>JBBQNC010000001.1:0-47646 GCA_038329555.1 Thermoanaerobaculia bacterium | reverse complement strand
AGGCCGCCCGGACTGAAAACCGACGACTGAAAACCTTAATCTATTCGCGCGGTGCGGCGTTGACGGCGCCGCGCGAGAGCTGGCCGGCGGTCTCGCCGCCGCGGTCGCGGCTCGGCTGGATTCGAACGACCTGCTTGCAGTGGTCGCACGTCACTCTGCCGTCGAGAGCAACGGCGGTCTGGTTGGACCGGCCGCAGTGCCTGCAGTACCAGGTTCGCACGTAATAGACCATGGAGGCACCCGGCTTTCTCCCCGAGTCGGGCGGCGGAGGGCTCTCTCCCTCGAGGGTCCGTCGCGGATTTCGGAGAACCCCAAGATATCACGCCGGCCGCCTCGCCCCCGTCCGGCCTCGGGCGCGCCTCCGAGGCGTTCCGATCCGGAAAAGACGTTTCGAGCCCGCGGGCAGCGCTTTTCGGCGGGGACTCTGGCCGGCCGCCCGTCCGCCGGCGACCGGTCGAGGAGGACTTCGGTGGGCGAAACCACGTGGAGCTCCTGCAGGGAATCCGCGGCTCTCGGGGAGAGGCCCCGGTCCTCGGCGATGCGGGTTTGGGTTTTGAGTTGGGAGTTTGGAGTTGGGAGTTGGGAGTTGGGAGTTGGGAGTTGGGAGTTTTGAGTCTCAGTTTTCAGTTCTCAGTTCTCAGTTCTCAGTTCTCAGTTCTCAAACTCAGTTCTCAGTTTCAATCTTTCCGCCCCCTCAGAACTCATAACCCATAACCCATAACCCATAACTCATTACTCCCCTACGAGTCGTACCCCGAGTCCCGGCTCGCCGCTGAGGGTGAGCTCGCCGTTGCGGACGGCGAAGCCTCCCTCCGCAACGTCCCGGGCGAGGTCGAAGCTCCCGTCCAGATCCAGGTAGCGGGTCGCCGGGGCGGCGAGGGCCGCGTGCAGCGCCGCCGCGATTCCGATCACGCTTTCGTCCATGCAGCCCCACATCACGCCGATGCCCGCGGCGTCGGCGAGGGAGGCGATCCGGAGAGCGGGGCGTATCCCGCCGCATTTCATCAGCTTGATGTTGAACACGCCGCAGGCGCGCGGGGGAGCGGCCAGGGAGAGCGCGTCCCGTTCGTCGAGGAGGCTCTCATCGGCGGCGACCGCGTCCCGCCAGCGGTCGGGCATGCGCCGCAGCCCGTCGTCGCCGGCGGGAACCGGCTGCTCCAGGAATTCGACGGCGAGGTCTTCGGTCTGTTCGAGGAAGGCCACGGCTTCCGCGACCGAGTAGCCGGCATTCGCGTCGCAGCGCAATTTCACGGACGGCCCGAACCGTTCCGAAAGACGCCTCACGAGTTCCACGTCCTGCCGCAGCGACTCGCCCGTCTTGACCTTGAGGATCGTGAATCCCGCGGCGACCAGCTCCTCCGCCAGCGCGAGGGCCTCCCGCTCGTTTTGGATGCCTAAAGTCACCGAGGTCGGGAAGCCCTCGTGGACGCGGCCGAGCGCGTCGGCGAGCGGCACGCCGAGATCCCGGGCGAACAGATCGTGAAGCGCCATGTCGACCGCGGCGAGGGCGCCCGGGGTCGCGGCCATCCGGCGGCGCGCCTCTTCGCAGTGCGCCCCGACGCGGCGCACGTCGCCTCCCTCCAGCCAGGAAAGAGCCGCCGCGTCCAGCGCCTGCCCGCAGGCCGCCGCCGTCTCGCCCGTGACGTTTGCCTCCGGAGTCGCCGCGCCGAGCCCCACCGCGCCGCCATCCGTACGCAGCACGAGGACGAAGGTCTCGACGGCGTCGGTCGTGCGCCCGGCGATCCGGTAGGGGCGCGCGAGAAGAAGCTGCTCCCGGCGCGACTCGAAGGCCGTGATCCTCAGGAGACGTCTCCGGCGAGAAACCCTCGGACCTCGGCGGCGATCCGGTCGACGCCCTCCTCGAGTGGGAGAACGACGGGAAGGCCCAGTCGCCTCTCGAGATCGTCTCGGATGCTGGCCGCCCCGTCCGGCAGCCCGTGGGTATTCAACGCGACGCCGATCGTCCGCGCACCGTAGCGGGCGATGAGCTCGATCTCGTCGTCGATCGAAGGGATCGCGAAGCCCATCCCCTCGAGACCCTCGAACTCGAGACGGGCGGGCGCGTGCTGCAGGACGACGGCGCGGGCGCCCGCGGAGAGGAGCAGCTCCGCCCCGCACGGCCCTGAGGGGTTTCGCAGCGCGGACTGGCCCTCGAGAAAGATCACGTCAGGGCGCGCCTCGCGGGCGCACGACACGACGGCGTGCTCGAGCTCTCCGGACACGAAGTCGTTCGGCGTCGCGTCGAGCACGAATCCCCACCGGCCTCCCTGGAGCCACCCCGTCTGCCCCGTGAAGATCATCTCGGCTCGGACACCCGTGTGGCGGCAGGCCTCCGTCAACAGGCGAGCCGTCGTTCGCTTGCCGACGGCGCAGTCGGTCCCGAGCACCGCGATCCTCGGAGGCGCGACCGAGCGAATCTCTCCCGTCCAGAAGTGGAGCTCCGACACCGGGCGGGGGCGTCGCACGTCGGTGATCGAGACGCCCCGGCGCCTCGCCGCTTCCGCAAGCTCCGGGTCCGCGGAGACGAGCTCGTGCAGGCCGTTCACGATCGAGATGCGGGCGTCGATCGCTTCCGCGATGTCCGCGCGGAGAGCGGGCGGGATCCGTCCGCCGGAGGTCGCCACCCCGACGATGGCGAAGTCGGGACGCTCGGGAAGCGCGGCGAGGGCGTCGCGCAGAGAGGCGAAGACGGGGATGTTCCGCTTGCGGCCGTCCAGAAGCGTGCCCGCGTCCTCGCCCGGGCACGACGAATCCACGACGCCGGCGATGCGGTAGCGGTCCGTGCCGCGCACCAGCCCGTGGGCGGTCTTGCCGTTATCGGTGCGGTAGTCCGTCCCGCAGAGGAGGATTGCGGTTCCGTCCATCTTCAGGCGGCTCCCCGGGCGCGGCGCCGCCTCTGCCAGAACGCGAAGGCGGGAAGCCCGGCGGCCAGGATGCCGAGCCCGATCGCGGACTCGACCGGCTTCTCGCGCAGCGTGTTTCCGACGAACACGAGGCAGACCCCGACGAAGACGAGCGGGATCCACGGATACCCGGGCACTCGGAACGGCCGCGGCAGCTCGGGATGGCTGCGGCGGAGGACGATGACCGCGACTCCCGTGACGGCGTGGAAGAGAAAGATGGCGAAGATCACGTAGGTGTAGAGCTGCTCGAACGTGCCGGAGAACGTGAGCGCGATGCCCCAGGCCCCCTGGGCGACGAGGCTCGCCCCGGGCGTGTGATGCGTCGGATGCACGCGGCCGAGGGCGGCGAAGAAGAGCCCGTCCCGCGACATCGGAAGGTAGATCCTCGCGCAGTAGAGGATCGTCGTCGCGAGGCAGCCGAAGTTCGAGATCAGTACGAGGCTGGTCACGAGGCGGCCCCCCCCGGGACCGAAGAGCGCGAGCGCGGTCGCCTCCGCGACGCGCGGCGTCCTCGCCATCTCGTCCACGGGAAGCGCCCGCAGGTAGACGACGTTGACCAGCAAATAGATCGCGGTGACGCAGAGCGTCCCCGCGATGAGCCCGATCGGCAGCGATCTCTCCGGCCGCCGCATCTCGCCGGCGAGATAAGTCGCGCCGTACCAGCCGTCGTAGGTCCACAGCACGGCGATCATGCCGACGCCGGCCGCCGCGAACCCCGTTGGGAAGATCGACGCCGCGTGCTGGAACGTCCCGGGCCGCGCGGGGAAGAACAGGCCGGCGACGCCCAGCAGGACGAGGGAACCGATCTTCGCCGCGGTCACCGCGTTCTGGAACCGCGTGCCCGCGCGGACGCCGGCGTAATTGACCGCGGTCAATCCGGCGATCGCCAGCGCCCCGGCCAGCTGGGCGCCGTTGGCGCTCCAGACGACCGGCCCGAGGGACACGGTCCAGAGTCGATGCGCGCTCGAGAAAAAGGGAAGGAAGGCCCCGAGGTACTCCCCGAATCCGACGGCGAGCACCGCGATCCCGCCGGTCATCATCACGAAGAACGCGCCCCAGCCGAACAGGAAGCCCCAGAGCGGGCCGTAGGCCTCCTTCAGGTAGTGGTACTGGCCCCCGGAGCGGGGAAACATCGCGCCGAGCTCGGCATACGTGAGCGCACCCGCGAGCGCCAGGAGGCCCCCTCCCAGCCACAGGATCAGGATCCCGCGCGGATCCGGCACGGCGCGGGCGATCTCGGAGGTCGTCAGGAAGATGCCCGTGCCGAGCGTCGCGCCGACGGTGACGAGCGTCGTATCGAGGGTGGAGAGCGCCCGCTCGAGCGGGACGTCGTCGGTCAGCGGCTCGGCGCGCACGGCGAAAGACTCTCACGGCGGGCTCGGATCCGCTCCATCGCTTTTCCGAAACGCCGGCGCGTCGTGGTCCCCCCGCGCGGTTCCAGGAGATGTCCACCGCGGGATTCCGAACGCGGCCCGGCCGGCGCGTTATCTCGCCGTCCCGCTGCCTGGTTCGTACTTCCAGGGCGTCTGCCCCTGCGCCCGATCGGAGAAACGCGTGTCGACGTACTCGGAGAACGCGATCTTCAGGTCGAGCACTCCGGTCTCGATCATGAGATCGCGCACCATGTCGAAATCGGGCTCGCGCGGCGCGAGACGGGAATAGATGACCCGGTCGAGAGGCATGGTGAGCGCGTGCCGGAGGAGGGCGGGCGGCTGGCGGTAGTAGTAACGTCCGACGAAATCCGCCGCGTGCTCCCGGTGGGGCTTCCCCTCGTCCAGCCACAGGCCCGACCGGGCGATCCCGTCGACGAGCACCTGGACGTCGTCGGGGCGACGGTCGATGACGTCCTGGCGGACGACGACGACGCAGGACATGTAATCGGGCCAGTACTCCCGCGCGTGGAAGAGGACGCGGCCGAAGCCCCCCATCTCCGCCTGCGAGGGATAGGGCTCGCCCATCGAGAAGGCGTCGATCGCGCTGGCGGCGAGCGCGCCCGCGACGTCGGGCGGCGCCATCTCGATCATCCGGACCTTTTCCGCCGCGATCCCATTCGCCTTGAGCGCCTTGAAGACGATGAGGCGCTCGTCGGAGAACCGGCTCGGAATCGCGATGATGCGTCCCTGGAGGTCCTTCACCGAGTGGATCGGCCCGTCCTTGCGCACGACGACGGCGCTTCCGTAGCGGTGCCCCAGGTAAACGATCTTGATCGGGACGCCCTGCGCGCGCAGAGCGATCGCCATCGGGGCGACCATGAAGCCGACCTGCATGCGGTTGGAGATCAGAGCCTCCTTGATCTCCGGGAATCCCTGGAACATGCGGGGAATGAAGAGATTTCCCGCGAGCGAGTATCGGGAGATGAAATCGGTGACGGGGCAGGCGAGGTGGCACGTCACGGGGATGTACGCGACGTTCAGCTTCCGCTTTTCCACGGGGAGCCGCTCGTTGACGATCGACGACCAGTCGACGTTCAGGGAGAAGTGTGCCGCCGTCAGCGCCGCGGTCCAGAGGAGGGCGCCTCCCAGGAGCCGGCGCCCGACGCGCACGGGAGGGCGACGCGGAGCGGCGATCGGCGGAGCTTCCGCGCTCATGCCGCCCGGAACCCCCAGCGCACCGAGCGCATTCGCTCGACGCGCCGCATCACCCCGTTCAGGGCGACACCGATGACGCCGATCAGGATCATCGCTGCGACGACGAGGTCGTAGCGTTTGCCGGCGTTGCGAGAATCGATGACCAGGTAACCGAGCCCCGAGTCGACGGCGATCATCTCCGCGGCGACGACGACGAGCCAGGCGACGCCCAGGGCGATCCGGAGTCCCGTCAGGACCTGGGGAAGCGCGGCTGGAAGCATGACCCGCCAGAGCCGCTCGACGGGGGAGAGGTCGAAGTTGCGGCCGGCGAGGAGATACATGGCCGGGATACCGCGAACGCCGTTCATCGTCGCGACGACGATGGGAAAGAACGAAGCGAGAAATATGAGGAAGATCGTCGCGAAATTCGAGATGCCGAAGAGGACGATCGAGACGGGGATCCAGGCGAGCGGGCTGATCGGCCGCAGGAGCTGGATGACCGGGTTGACCGCCCGCGCCGCGGTTGGCGACCAGCCGAGCACGAGCCCGGTCGGGATCCCGAGCGCGAGCGCGAGCCCGTAGCCGGATGCGACCCGGAACAGGGAGTCGGCGGCGTAACGGAAAAGAACGCCGCGCCGGGCGAGCTCGCGAAAGCCCAGAGCGACCGCGAGCGGGGAGGGAAACACATTCGTCTTCGTCGCGCGGACGGCGAAGTGCCAGACGAGGAGGAGGACCGCCGCGGTCACGGCGGGCCACAGAATCTTCTCGATCTTCCGTCGCTTCATGCGGGCGGGGCTCAGACCCGGTGGGCGAGGCCGATCTCCTCGAAGATCCCGTCCCGCAGCTCGAGGTAACGGCGCGACGAGAGGTCCCGGGGGTGGGGAAGGTCGATCGGGACGATGCGTCGGATCGTCGCCGGACGCGCGGACATGACGACGACGCGGTCGGCGAGCTGGACGGATTCGTCGATGTCGTGGGTCACGAAGAGAATCGTCTTCTTCTCGGCCTCCCAGATGCGGAGCAGCTCGCCGCGCATGACCAGGCGCGTGATCGAGTCGAGCGCACCGAACGGCTCGTCGAGATAGAGCATGTCCGGGTTCACGGCGAGGGCGCGGGCGACCTCGACCCGCTGCTTCATCCCGCCGGAGAGCTCCTGCGGGTAGGCGTTCTCGAATCCGGTGAGCCCGACCAGGCGCACGTAGTGCGCGATCCTTTCGCGGCGCTCCGCCGCGGTTAGCCGCCCGAGCCCGAAGCCGATGTTGCCCTCGACCGTCAGCCACGGGAAGACGCCGCGCTCCTGAAATACGAAGATGCGGCGGGGATCGGGCCCGGTGACCGGCTCCCCGTCGATCGCGACCGATCCCGCGGTCGGCGTCAGGAATCCGCCGACGATGTTCAGGAGCGTCGACTTCCCGCAGCCGGACGGGCCGAGGATGCAGACGAGCTCGCCCTCTCGCACGTCGAGGTCGATGTTGTGCAGCACGGGCGTCTCTTTTCCCTCCGCCCGGAACACCATCTCGAGGCCGCGGATCGAGAGCTTCGACCGGTCCGGCGCTCGCTCGGCCGCCGGCTTCATGCGGCCTCCGCTTCGATCTCGTAGTTCCAGCTCGCGGCGGGAAGCCGCTCGAGTCGGCGCATCGCGAAGTCGAGCCCCAGCCCGATGAGCCCGATCAGCACCATTCCCGCCACGACGAGGTCGTACCGGTTTCCGGCGTTGCGGGCGTCGATGATCAGAAAGCCGAGGCCGGAGTTGACGGCGATCATCTCGGCCGCGACGACCACCAGCCAGGCGATGCCGAGCGTGAGCCGAAGTCCCACGATCAGCTGCGGAAGGATCGCGGGCGCCAGGACTTTTCGCGCGAGCTCGGCGGGGGAGAGCCCGAAGTTCCGCCCGGCGTTCCAGTGGGTCGCCGTGACGCTCCCGACCGCGTTCATGGCGGTCAGCGTGAGCGGAAGGAGGGACGCGAGGAAGATGATGAAGATTGCCGCCAGGTCGCCGACCCCGAACCAGAGGATGGCGATCGGGATCCACGCGAGAGGAGAGATCGGCCGCAGGAGCTCGATCAGGGGCGCCACCGCCATCTCCGCGCGGCGCCGCCACCCGAGAAAGATCCCGAGCGGCACGCCGACGGCGACGGCCAGCAGGTAGCCCCACGTCACGCGGAAGAGGGACGCCACGACGTGCTTGACGAGAAATCCCTTCTGGGCGAGCTCGGCGATCGCGGCGCCCACTTTCCAGGGCGAGGGGAGAAGAGTCTGCCCGGCGAGCGCGATCGCCGCGGCCCAGAGCAGAACCAGAAGGACGAGCCCGGAGGCTGACACCAGCGCCCGCGGAGCGACCGACCCTCTTCTCCGCTTGGTGCGCATGCCCGCGAGGCTCCCGCTGTCATCCGACATCGGCGCCCGCGGATCCCGTGCGGCGGGGCGAGCGATGCGGCAGGTTTTTCGAAGCTGGCGAGTCTAGCAGGGATGGGCGGACCTGTGTATGATTCGCGCTCTTCGACTGCGGGGTCGTAGTTCAGTTGGTTAGAACGCCGGCCTGTCACGCCGGAGGTCGCGGGTTCGAGTCCCGTCGACCCCGCCATCCACGATCATCCGTGCGACGAACCGGACGAACCTGGAGATCCCAGGGTTTCGCTGTCGGTGTCCTTTCGATGGTCCGGGTTTCGCGTCTTTCTTTGACGACCTCGGGCACCGTTTCGTAGAATCCGACCTCCCAGCCTTCCACGCCCGCCTATGAAACCGGTACGATACTTGAACGTCCACGAGTGACCCGTCGTGGCACGGAGAGATCCCGGAACGAGTTTCCCGGGGACCTGGCGGGCGGGGCCGCCGCGTCTTGTCCATCCGCATGAAGGGGATTTCCATTTTCGGGCCGGGGGGCCGGGCGATGAAGGCAAAGCGTGGTCGTGCCGCAAAGGGTTCACCTGACGAGACTCGTCTGCGCACGAACGGAAATCTTCTGCTGAAGAGCCTTCCGGAATCCGAGATGGCGAGATTGCGACCCCATCTCCGGCCCTACACGACCGTGGTGAACGAAGAGCTTCACTGCCGTCGAGACTCGGATCCGGACGTTTTTTTCCCGGTCGAGTCCGTGTCGTCGTTGATCGTCGAGGGAATCGACGGATCGGGCGTCGAGGTGGCGACGGTCGGGACCGACGGAATGGTGGGTCTTCCCCTGTTCATCAACAGCGAAATCGTCGATTTCAACGCGGTCACCCAGATTCCCGGACGAGGGTTTCGCATGCCACGCAGGACCCTCGTGCGCGAGCTCGCGGCGAAAGGCACGTTTGCCGATCATCTCGAGGAGTACACCGAGGTGCTGTTGCTCTGTATCGGCCAATCCTGCTTTTGCAGCCGGATGCACAATCAGCTGGAGAGGTCCGCCCGCTGGCTTCTTTCCTTCGACGACCGCTCGCCCCACAGCGCCTTCCCGGTGACTCAGGAGTTTTTCTCGCAGATGCTCGGGACCCGTCGAGCCACCGTTTCCGTCGCCGTCAAGGAGCTGAAGCGACGAAAGCTCATCGTCACCGAGAGGCGGAGCTTTCGGATCCTCGACCGCGAAGGCCTCGAGTCGGTCGCGTGCGAATGCTATCGCAGCGTCCGGGCGGAGTACGACGCGCTCAAGAGGAAGTGGGCGGTCCCATAGCCCCAGGCGGCTGATTGCGAGAAGACATCCCGACCCAGGGATCGGCATCTCGAACCTTTCTGAGCGGGTGAGGGCTGCCGTCAGGGAGCGCCCCTGCGCCCCATCTCGCCAGGGCGGCGCGTTTCGCAAGCGGACCGTACGGTTGCGTATCGACTCCCACGCAAGGACGCCCAATGTTTGCTGCCCGATGCTCGAAGAAGCCGGCCCCGATCTCGATGCGAGGATCTGCCTTGCCCTCACCGGCGAGCGCCGGGTCCGGGTCCCTCCCTATTCGACGAACGAGAAAACGGCAAGGCGTCTTCTGAGGCGGTTCGAGGAAGACGGGCTGTCGGTCATCCTGGAAAACGGGGGGTCCATCTGGTACTGCGCCCTCGTGCGGAACGGCCAGCGAGTCGCCACGGGAAGCGGCGGAACCTGGCCCCTGGCCCTCGGCCGCGCCGTCGTCCGGTATGTGCCGCGGACGCCTACCCCGCGAATCCAGCGTCGCCGGTCGGATGGTCCGAAGGGACGCCCGAAGTCGGTCGGCCGCTGGTTTCCTCGGTTCTGTGTCGAGTGTGGAATCGATCTCCCCCCCACGAAGACCTTGAAAGGCGTCGACCGGCGTTGCGTCCTCTGCAGCTGGAAGATCACGAAGGCGAAGAGCCGGGTGTCGACATGGACCCCTGGCGGGACCTTCACCGAGCCAGCGTAATCGAACCCCGTCGATCGGTCCCCTCCGGGCCAGGCCCGCCTCTGGCCCGCTTCTCGCAGCGCCTCGGGCGTTCGATGACGAAGTTCATGATTTGCCCCTACGACGGATGTGGCCAGCGCGTTCGGGTCGCGGAACCGCTCAAGCCGGGTTGTCACGAAGCCCATTGCCGTGGCGGCCATGAAGTCTGGATCATGCGGTCCGAAGGCCGAACCGTCGTTGTCGAGCGGATGGAGCCGGTCCGGGAGACGCCGGAGATCTAGCAGGCTGAAATCCAGGCCCTCACATTCACTCTCGGCCGCCGTTCGCGAAGCGAATACCTGCGGCCGAAAGTCAGCACGACGCCCGCATCCATTTTTCAGCAGCCTGCTAGCTCCTCAGACCGGATCGGGGCAGCAGTGCAGGAAGGCGTCGCAGATCGCGAGCGCGGGCGTGTCGCCGACCCCCTGCGCGTACGGCTCGCCGCGGTCACCTTTGCAGGAATAGAAGAAGGCGGGACGCTCGTCGAGCGTGACGGGCCGAATTTTCCCGGACCGTCCCTCCGACTCCATCACCCGGCGCAGCTCGGCCGCCGCTTCGAGGCTGCGCGTGTAGCCCTGCTCGCGGAGCTGGTCGCCCGTCCACTTCGAAAGGCCGATGGCGATGCGGCGATCGAACTCGTCGTTCGCCTCGCGGAAGGTGAGCATCCGATCTCCCGATCCCTGCCGGATCGTAGGGGGATCCCCGGGACGACGACGGTACGGTTGCTACCTGCCTACCTGCCGGCACCCATCGGCTCCGGACGCGCCGGTCGTCTTTCGCCTGTCGTATGGATGCCGGCGCCGAGGCGCGCGGCGGCTCGGACGACTGGCCCGCGGTCGCGGCAGGGCCCGAATCATGCAAAGATTCACCTCGATGTCCCCCTACCTGGCCCCGGACGGCCATCCGTCCCACGGAGCCGATCCGAGCGGCTCGGAGCGCCGCCGGCCCCTGATCCTGGTAGTCGAAGACGACGACCTCCTCCGGGATACGCTCTGCGAGGTCCTGGAGGACGACGGCTTCCACGCCGTCGGCGCGACGAACGGCCTGCACGCCCTGGCGCTCCTGGAGAACCTTCCGGCGCCCGAGCTGATCATCCTGGACCTCATGATGCCGGTGATGAACGGCTGGGATTTCAACGCCCGCCTCAAGGCCAAGCCCCACCTCGCGGCCGTGCCCGTCCTGCTGCTGAGCGCATACGTCCAGCGCGAGACCCACACCGGACCCCAGGACGTGGCCGGCGCCCTTCAGAAGCCGGTCTCGATCGACGACCTCCTGGGCTGGGTTCGCCGGCTCATCGCTCGCCGGCAGCGCTGAGGCGCGGCCCGTCTCCCGGGGCGAGGCCCCGGGAACCGCCCGTCGTCCGTCGTCCGTCGCGGCGTGCGCCGGACAATGGCCGCCCGCCCGTTCGCGTGGCACGACTTCTGAAATATCCAAATCGTCGCGCTTGAGAGCGCCGCGAAGGGACCCAATCCCGACGCCGTGTCGAACCAAAGGAGCCAGAGACGTGAGCACAATGCGGAACTTCGCGCCGGAGGTGACGGCATCGGCGCTCGAGGGGACGGCTTCCAGCGTTTCCGGAGATTCTCCGCCCGGAACGTTCGAACAGATCGACGACGCCTTCCGCCGATTCGTCGAGGATCCCCGGTTTCCGTGTCTCGGAGGCAAGGCCGCCGTTAGACAGGGGGGGTACCGGCTCGCGGTCTACGGAAGGCTCGGTTCTCCAGACGCCACGGATCGTCTCGCGGGAGACCTGGCTGCCTTCGGAAAGGCGATCCCGAGCGGCCGCGGCTTCACCGCCTTCGCCGCGGTCTTCACGGACCCCGTCCCGCAGACCGAGCGCGAGTTCGAACGGCGGCTCTGGGCACAGCTCCAGGAACTCCACGAGCGCGATGATCCGGCTTCCGGATGGGACCCTGAGGCGAGCTCCGATCCGGAGGACCCGCGGTTCTCCTTCAGCTTCGCCGGGAATGCCTACTTCGTCGTCGGTCTGCATCCCGGAAGCTCCCGACTCTCGAGGCGGTTCGGATGGCCCGCGCTCGTCTTCAACCCGCACGCTCAGTTTCGCCGGTTGCGCGAGGAGGGCCGCTTCGAGCGCCTGCGTCAGGCCATCCGCCTCCGCGATTTCGCGCTCCAGGGGAGCATCAACCCGAACCTCGCGGACTTCGGGGAGCGATCTGAGGCGGCGCAGTACTCGGGGCGAAAATCGGAGGCGGGCTGGCGGTGTCCGTTCCATCGGAAGACGCGATGACGCCCGAATCCGGCCCGAGGTGGCGCATTCATCTGCCTCCCCAGACGGGCGACGCGCTCGTCGTCCACCGGGGCCAGCGCCTGCGCATCGTGGATCCCGAGGGCGAGCAGGTCTCGGATCTCGTTTCGTTCGCCCTCGAGGACCCCGCCGAATGGCTTTCATCGGGGCGGACCATCGATTACGCGAACACGATCTACGTCACGACGGGTCACGTGCTCTATTCGAACCGAAGCCGTCCGATGTGGACCATCCTGGAGGACTCGGTGGGGCGGCATGACTTTCTGCTCACCCCCTGCAGCCCGGAGACCTTTACGATCCTCTACGGGACCTTGGGCCACCACCCGAGCTGTTACGAAAACCTCGTTCGGAGTCTCGCCCCGCACGGAATTCCCCCGGATGCGATCCCTACGACGTTCAATGTCTTCATGAACGTCGACATTCTTCCCTCCGGCGAGCTCCGCATCCTTCCGCCGCGCTCTCGCGCCGGCGATCAGATCGTTCTGCGCGCGGAGATGGATCTTCTCGTCGGAGTCACCGCGTGTTCGGCCGAGCTGTCCAACAACGGCCGGTTCAAGCCGATCGACGTCGAGCTCTTCGAAGCCGCGGGCGCGAAGACTCCGACAGCGGAGGGAGAGGCCGCGACTCCGGAGCCAGGCGGTGCATCAGGACCCGCATCGGCGTAGCGGCATGGCGCAGAACTCGCCCGCGATAAGGGACGCCCCCTTTCCAAAGACGGACTCCCAGTGCGAGCCAGGCGCAGACGGCCCGTTCGGCGACCCAGGCCGGGGCGAGGAGCGACGCCGTCCACGGGAAATGACGGCTCCCTCCCGCTCGTCGGCGCCCCACCTCGGCGACAAAGGCGACGCCGGCCAGCGAGGTCGCCAGGGCGCCCCAACTCCCCGTCGCGACGAGAGCCGCCGCGACGGGCAGGAGCGAAAGCTGCAGGGCGAGCCGCGCGGGACGGGCGAGCTCGTCGTAGGCCTGACGTACGCGCTGGGACCAGAAGTGGCGCGTCGTGGAAGGCCGGCGGAGCACGTACGCGTCGAGCAGCACGCGTTCTCTTCCGCCGGCGGCCCGGACGGTTCGCACCAGCTCGAGGTTTTCGAACATCACCCGGCCGTCGTAACCGCCCGTGGCGACGAGGAGCGAACGGCGGACACCGAGCGTTCCGGGCCAGTCGCCCCCGGTCATGCGATTGAGCAGCATGCGCCCGGTGTCCCACCGCGCGTGCCACGGAAGCGGCTCGAAGTAATTCTGCGGTCGGACGACGTCGGAGTCGAGAAGGGCGCGGGCGACTCGCTCCAGCGACTCCTCGTCATACCGGACGTCGTCATCCGCAACGATCAGGCGCTCGTGCGACGCGAGCCGCACACCGGTCAGGACGCCGCCGACCTTCCCCATCGGAGTGACGAGATCGGCCGCCGGCGGCACGTGCCGGACGAAGCCGCGCCACGCGTCGTGGTTCTTCGCGAAGATCTCGCTCGGCGAACCATCGACCACGATCGCCTCGGCGCATCCTGCCAGCCACCGCAGGTATGCCGTGAGCTCCGAGGACGCCATCGGCGTTGCGGACCGGATGGGGACGATGCAGGTCAGATTCTCGAACCGTCTCGCCATGCCAAGCCGAAGCGCAAATCGCATGCCGAGCGGTCAACGACGATCCCATGACGGAGCACCTGAAGGGAATCGCGAAGGACATGCCTCCCGAGGTCCTGCGGGCGGAGCTGCACCGGATCGCGGATTGGGCGGCCGATTACCGCGAGACGATCGAAGGACGCCGAATCGCTCCGTCGGTCCGCCCGGGCGACGTCACGGCGGGCCTAGCCCGTTCCGCCCCGTCCGGCCCGGAGCCCTTCGATCGCATTCTCGCGGATCTCGACCGGTTGATCATGCCCGGCATCCTGCACTGGGGCCACCCGGCATTCCTGGGGTACTTCGGCAGCACGAGCAACGGGGCGGCTCTCATCGGGGAGGTCGCCGCCGCGGCCATGAACGTCAGCGCGATGACGTGGCGGACGTCTCCCGCGGCGACCGAGCTCGAGTCGGTCGTTCTCGAATGGATCCGCGAGATGGTCCGGCTGCCGGCCGACTTCGCGGGAATCGTCTACGACACGGCGTCGGTGGCCGTCGTCCACGCCCTCGCGGCGGCGCGCGAACGTGCCGCACCCGGCGTGCGCGAACGCGGTCTTGCGGGCCATCCCAACCTGCCCGTCCTTCGGGTCTATGCGTCGGACCAGGCTCACAGCTCCGTCGAGAAGGCGATGATCGTTCTCGGACTCGGCGAGGCGAACGTCGTCCGCGTTCCGAGTAACCACCGGTTCGAGCTCGACGTCCCGTCTCTGGCGGCCGCGATCTCGGCGGACGCCGCTCGAGGTGCGCGTCCCCTCGCCGTCGTGGCGACCGTCGGGACCACCTCGACGGGCAGCATCGACTCGGTCGCGGAAATCGCCGCCGTCTGCCGCGCGCGGGGGACGTGGCTGCACGTCGACGCCGCGTACGGTGGCGCGATCGCCCTCCTGCCGGAACGGGCCGAGGCGATGGAAGGCGCCGCGCTCGCCGATTCCGTCGTCATCAATCCTCACAAGTGGCTGTTCGTGCCGCTCGACTTCTCCGCGCTGTTCGTCCGCGATCCCGCCGCCCTTCGTGCGGTGTTCTCGCTCGTTCCGGAATATCTGCGGGGAGACTCGACGGAGCCGGGGGAGGGCGCCGCGATCGACTACATGGACTACGGCATCCAGCTCGGCCGCCGGTTCCGCGCCTTGAAAGCATGGATGGTCTTCCGCGCGCTCGGCCGCGACGGGATCGCGGGCACGATCCGCGAGCATTGCCGGCTCGCCTCGTGGCTGGCGGCGCGGGTCGGCGCGGAGCCGGGGTTCGTGATGGCCGCGCCGGCGCCCATGGCGGTCGTCTGCTTTCGCTACGCTCCCGACGGCGTCGACCCTGCGATCTGCGACCGGTGGAACGAGGAGATCGTGGCGGCGGTCAACGCAACCGGTGCGGCCTACGTCACGCACACAACGCTCAAGGGGCGCGTCGTGGTGCGGGTCGGCATCGGCAATCTTCGGACGGAAGAGCGCCACGTGGGACGGATGTGGGACCTCGTTCGCGAGGCCGCGGGCGCACTCCGCTGAGTGGCCCGGGACGGGCTGGTCCCGGTCAGTTCGGCTCGAGGAGGCTCTCGAGACGGGCGATGTCGACCGGCTTGACCATGTGATGGTCGAAGCCGGCGTCGCGGGAGAGCTGGCGATCCGACTCCTGCCCGTAACCGGTCAGCGCGACCAGCAGCGAAGCGCGGCAGCTGTCGGCTCGAAGCCGGCGGGCGACCTCGTGCCCGTCCAGACCGGGCATGCCGATGTCGAGGAAGACGACTTCGGGGCGGTGGACCCGGGCGACCCGGACCGCCTCCTCGCCGTCCTGAACGGTGCGAACGTCGTGGCCGAGCGCGCTCAGAAATTCTCCCAGTCCCTCCGCGGCATCGGCGTTGTCGTCGACGACCAGGATGCGGCGGCCCGTCGAGGGGGCGGACGCGGGGGCCGTCGCGCCGGCGGGCACCGCGTGGGGGCCCGGGGGCGCATGCTCCGGCAGCCGGATCCGGAACTCGCTGCCCCGGTTCGGGCCGTCGCTCGAGGCCTCGACGGATCCGCCGTGCAGCTCGACCAGGCGGCGGACGAGCGTCAGGCCGACGCCCAGGCCGCCCGGCGCGCGGACCCCGGACTCGGGGCTCTGCACGAACAGGTCGAAAACCCTGTCCTTCAGCTCGGCCGACATTCCGACCCCGTTGTCCCGGACCGAGATGAGGACGTCCGCCCCGTCGCGGCGAACCGTCACGGAGATGCGTCCGCCGACGTCCGTGTATTTGGCGGCGTTGATCAGGAGGTTCGAGAGGACCTGCTCGAGGCGCGTCGGGTCGCCGCGAAGCGAAACGGGCGTTTCCGGGAGGTCGAGCTTGAGGCGGTGTCCGCGCTCTTCGAGCAGCGGGCGGACCTGTTCGACGGCCCGATCGACGAGCGCCGCGACGCGAACCGTTTCCTCCCGCAGCTCGATCGCTCCCCGGGTGATGCGGGAAACGTCCAGGAGGTCGTCGACCAGCCGCGCCATGCGGCGGGTCTGACGGTCGATGACTTCGATCGAGCGAGCGAGGGCACCCGGATCGTCTCCCCGCAGTCGCATGACCTGAAGCGCGGTGACGATGGGGGAGAGAGGATTGCGCAGCTCGTGGCCGAGCATCGCGAGGAACTCGTCCTTGCGGCGTCCCGCGTCCGCGAGCTCGTCGACTCTCTTTTTCAGCTCCTCCTCGAGCCGGACCCGGTCGGTCACGTCGCGGGTGAAGCACCGGGTATGAACGAACTCTCCATCCTCCCAGAAGGCGTTCGAATGGATGAGGACGTGACGGATCGATCCGTCCTTGCACCGCAGCCTCGCGGGCTCGTCGTACAGCGTCTCGCCGCGAAGCAGCCGTCTCAGGATGCGGTCGATGACGTCGCGGTCCGCGTGGAACTCGGAAATCTCGTGCCCGATGTACTCGTCGGCCCGGTAGCCCAGCATCCTGAGCTCGGCCCGGTTGGCCCACTGGATCCGTCCGTCGGCACCCACCCGGTGGATGCCCTCCACGGCGTTCTCCAGGAAATCGGAGAGCTCCTGCTCGCGCCGATGGAGCTCGCGCTGCGTCCGGTGGCGTTGGGCGATCTCCGACTCGAGCGAGCTCGCCTTCTGTTGCAGCTCCGCCACGGCGCGCAGCCGCTCCTGCGGATCCCGCAGCGCCCCGAAGCTCTCGCCGGGGGCGACCCGGGAATGTTCCCCGCAGATGTCCGCGAAAGCCCGGGCGTGGTCCTCGCTCTCGAAGCCGCCCATCGGGTACCCGCAGAGAAGGGTGAGCGGGTGGGCCCGGCCGAGCTCGTTCCAGAGCTGCTCCAGGCGAACCACCGCCTCGCGCTGGCCGTCCGCCCAGAGGAGCGCGACCATCTCGCCGAAGGCATGCACGCGACCGGACGGAGCCGCGGCGGAAGCGCGCTCCAGGGCGGCGCCGACCACGTCGAAAAAGAGGTCCCGGTCGGGAAGCGCTCCCACCATGAACCGCGCGAGAGTCTCGGACGCGTCGAGGGCCTGGAAGCGGCCGGTCCGGCGTGCCGCCTCGAGGTCGAAACCCGTCGCCAGGAGCCGCTCCTCGATCCCGTCGCGATGGGGCGGCGTCGCGATCACGAGCATGGAATCCGCGCCGGGAGAGGTCCCGCCGAGAAAACGCGTCGCCTCGTCGAGGAGGAAATCGCGCCCCTCGTAGAACTGGACGAGGTGTTCCGATGCCATGGCCGCCATTATCGAGGATCGCGTCCGGGCGGCGCCTTTTCCGTCATGGCGCCGCTCGGAATGCAAGTTCCGGGCCGATCGCCGTCGATTTCAGGGCGCGGAGTGGCGCTCGCAGAAGCGCCGCACACATTCGAGAAGCCGATCGGGGCGGATGGGCTTGGCGATGAAGTCCGCGACTCCCGGCGCGTCGCGGATGAAAGCCATCCCCGAGAGGAGCACGACGGGGATGCGGCTGCTGTCGCCGTCGCGGCGCGCGAGAAACTGCCAGCCATCGATCCGGGGCATCTTCAGGTCGAGAAGGATCAGGCCGGGGGGCTCCATCGACCCGAGCCGTTCCAGGGCGTCCTGGCCGTCCACGGCCGTCTCGACGCCGTATCCCTCGCCAGTCAGGAGCTCCCGGAGGGAATCGCGGATGGCCGCGTCGTCGTCCACGACGAGGATGGTGGGTCGGTCGCTCACGGACGCGGCTCCGACTCCGCGATTCCCGAGGCCTCGCGGATCAACGCTTCGCCGGAGCGATCGCGATCGTTCCGGACGCGCCGGCGCAGCTCCAGCTGGGACATGGTCTGTCGCGAGAGCGCGCGAAGGGAGTCGATTTGCGCGGCGTCGAGCTCGCGCGGCACACGGTCGAGGACGCAGATCGTTCCGATCGCGTGCCCGTCGGTGGTGACGAGCGGCGCGCCCGCGTAGAAGCGCAGGCCCGGCTCGCCGCGCACGAGGGGGTTGTCGGAGAACCGTGGATCGGCGCGCGTGTCGGGCACGACCAGCACTTCCTGACCGAGGATGGCGTGCGCGCAGATCGAGACGTCGCGCCGCGTTTCTGTCGCCTCGATGCCCACGCGCGACTTGAACCATTGCCGCTCGCGATCGACGAGAGAGATGAGAGCGAAGGGCGTCGCGCAGACTCGCGATGCGAGGAGGGCGAGGTCGTCGAACTCCCGCTCCGGATCGCTGTCGAGGACGTCGAACCGCGCGAGGGCGCCCAGCCTCGCGGCTTCGTCGTGGGGAACCGGCGACGGAAGCGGAAGGAGCGCCCCGGCGGAATGGTCGTCGTGCGCGTCGACGAGCGCCTGGCGGAGCTCCTTCGCGGTCTGGAAACGGTCGGCCGGGTCCTTCCGCATCGCGCGGTAGACGATTTCAGCGATCTCGGGAGCCACGTCGGGGGCGAGCTCCGAGATCGACTCCGGCTCCTCTTTGACGACCATTTCGAGGAGCTTGAAGAGCGTGTCGCTGCGGAAGGCCTTCTGCCCGGTCAGGAGCTCGTACGCGAGAATGCCGAAGGAAAAGATGTCGGTGCGGTGGTCGACCGGGTCCCCGCAGATCTGCTCGGGGGACATGTAGCCCGCGGATCCGACGGCGACACCCTTCTTGGTGATCTCCGCATCCTCGGTCTGCGACTTCGCGATCCCGAAGTCCATGATCTTGATGGCATTTCCATCCAGGACGCGGATGTTGGACGGCTTGACGTCGCGGTGGATGACTCCGGCACGGTGCGCATACTCGAGGCCGAGCGCGATCCCGACCAGGATCTTCAGCTTCTCGGGGATCGGCAACGCAGCGCCACCGTGGATGATCTTGTCGAGGTCCTCGCCGGGAAGGAACTCCTGCACGATGTACGGCACGTCCTCTTCGACGCCGAACTCGTAGACGGTCGTGATGTTCGGGTGCTGGAGGCGGCCGGCGAGCTGCGCCTCCTGGAAGGTCCGCGCCCGGATCTCGGGGCTGCCCACCTCGCAGGTCTTGATCGCGACCTTGCGCTGGATGAGCGGGTCGAATCCCTCGTAGACGGTGCCGAAGCCGCCGCCCCCGATGCGAGCGATGACGTCGTATTTGCCGATCTTCCGGCGGGCTCCCGGTCCGCCGTCGGACGCATCTGCCGGGTCCGGCTCGGCGGGAGGGCCCGTCTTTCTCCCCGACAGCCAGCCGATCACGACGCGAACGCTCCCGCCCGTGCGGGGCGCCGCGGGAACGAACCACCCGGGGCGAGGCAGTGGAGGCCGGACACGTCGTCTTCCCGAAGAGCAGGATCCATGCCCGGGTCGCCCGCTAGCTTCGGAGCGCGAAGATCGCGCCAAACGACAACAGGAGCAGCAGGATGCCGAAGAGGAACGAGGCGATTTCGCCGCGCCGCTGGCCGTTCGGACCGACGAAGAGGCCCCAGGTGATGCCGGCCAGCCAGAGGCCGTTCGCGAGATGGAAACAAACCCCGAGCATACCGAGTACGTAGACGGCGAAGGTCAGCGGCTCGACCATCCCCTCGTGCATGTGACGGAAGTCGATCGGGAATCCCTCCCGCCACGGCTCGATCTTCGTCTTGTACACGTGGGCCGGGACGAAGAGAAGGACCCCGATCGCGCTGACGCGCTGAAGAACGTACTTCCAGTTACGGAGGGTCGGAAGCCGGAGGACGTTGGGACGCGACCGCGCCGTGATGACGAGTCCTACGACGGCGTGCACGGCGAACGGCACATAGACGAACAGCCAGATCGCCGGCCGGTAGACCGGGGAGCCCGTCGCTTCGGCGAGCCGCGCGTCGAAGGCGGCCGCGCCGTGAATTGCCTGGATGTTGTTCAGGAGGTGCCAGACGACATAGACGGCCAGGGGGCCGATTCCCATGAAGGAAAAAATCCTTCGCGCCCAGAAGGCGCGGGTCGTCTCCCGCGCGGTCTCGGATGCGATGACGCTCATGACGGGACGATAAACCACAACCGAGAACGGCCGAACGAGAGCCGCGCCGCGGGATTGCTCCGGCTCGCCGGCTTGGAAGCGCTTCGTCAGCGTCCGACCCGGATCCGCAGCCCGACGCGCACCTCGCGCGGCGCCGCGAGGGTCGTGGCCGGCGTTCGGCCGATCTCGATGCGCGCGTCGGTCAGATTCTCGACGGCGAGGTAGGGCTCGAAATAATCCCCGAGCGCCACCGAGAGGAACGCGTCGGCGGTGAAGAAGGAGCGAAGCGGAAGACTGTTCTGATCGTCTTCGAACTGCGCGCCGCCCGCGCGCGCCTGCACCGCGGCGGCGAACACTCCGCGGCGGAAGGCGGCCTGGAGGGTCGCCTGGTGCCGTGGGACCTGGGGGATGCGCAGGCCGGAGAGCTCGGAGGCAGCGGGATTCGACAGAACGACCGAGTCCGCATAGAGGTATCCGCCCGTGACCTTCCAGCTCCCGGCGCGAACGTCGACCTCGACCTCGACCCCGCGCGACCGTGTCGTGCCGAGGTTCTCCCGGCGGCGGGTGACGAGGGTCGGAGTCGCCGAGAGCGTTCTGTTGGCGATCGCGTCTTCGATCTCCGTCCAGAAGAGCGTCGTCCGGGCGCGGACAGGAAGGGCCGCGGGCGCGAAGGAGGCGCCGATCTCCCCGCCCGTCAGCCGCTCGGCGCGGAGCGCTTCGTTCGCCGTGGTCACGACGTTGCCGACCCGAAAGGAGCGGTAGAGCTCGTTCAGGGTGGGCGCGCGGAAAGAGCTGTACGCGGAGGCGGAGAGCGACACGGCGTCGGTCGCCCGGACGACCGTCGAGAGCCTGGGGCTACACGCCGTCTCGGAGCGGTTCGGGAAGCGGACGACGGCGAGCCCGCCGGGTCCTCGTGTCGCCGAGCGGCCGTCCGCGTTGCGCCAGAGATCCGCCCGCACCGCCGCCGTCCAGGTCCAGGCGGCGCCGGCGGAAAAGGTGTCCGCGACGAAGAAGCCGCCGATCGTCTGCCGCCCGCCAGCGGTCATGGTCGAGGGCGAAGCACCGGGGATTTCCTCGCGGCTCTCGCCGTGGACGCGCCGCGCCTCGGCGCCGGCGACGAGGGCGTGACGCCCGAACGAGGCCGCCGCCTGCGCCACCAGGCCTTCGGCGTCGGCCGGCACCGTCTGGAGGCGGGTGACTCGCTCGGACGAGCGATCCGCCGCGATGGCGGTGAACGTCTGATGGAAGCGCTCTCCCGTGCCGTAGCCGCGAAGGCTCAGGCTGGCGGGGCCGGCGTTCCATTCGGCCCCCGCGGCGGCCTCGCCGAGACGCACGTCGTTCGTCTGGAGGCGCGTGCCGTTGTCGCGGGATTCATCGTAGAGCGTGCCGCGGAGAAAGAGACGGGACCCGTCGTCGCGCCGCTCGAGCGTGAGATCGGCGGCCGTGTGACGAGAGCCGGCGTCGGCGTCGACGGGACCGCGCTCGGAGGGCGCCGTCGGAACGTAACCCGGCGTCGAGAAGACGTCGGCCGAAAACGCCGCCCCGAGATCTCCCGTTCGAGCCGATCCGAAGGCGGAGGCGTCGCGGCTCCGGCGCGAGGCCCACGAGAGGTCCGCGGAGGCGCCGGCCGGGCCTTCCGGACGCCGGCGGACGAGCTCGACGACCCCGCCCAGGGCCGCGCTCCCGTAGAGGTCCGAGGCGGCGCCGCGCACGACCTCCGCGCGGTCGAGGGAGAGGAGCGGAACCCGACCCCAGTAGATCCAGCCGCCGAAGGGCTCGTTCAAGGGGATCCCGTCCGCGAGGACCGCGGTGCGCGCCGTGCCGCTCGCCCCGATGCCCCGAAGCGAGACCCCCTGCGTCGTCGGGTTGGCGGTCCGGCTGCCCGATCTTCGGAACAGCTGGAACCCCGGAACCTGGCGCAACGCGTCGTCCGCGGCCGGCGCGGCGGTGACGGCGAGGTCCGCGCCGTCCAGAACCACGACGCTCGCGGGCGTTTCGCCGATCGTCCGGGGAATGCGGGCCGCCGTGACGGTCACCTCTTCCGACGCGCGAGCCGCCGACAGAGTGACGGCGATCTCGCCGGACGCCTCGGCGAATCTCAACGACCGCTCCCACGGGAGGTACCCGGGCGCCTCGACGCGCAGCGTCGCGTCGCCGGCCGCCGCGGAGGGGAACGCGAATCGGCCCGCCCGATCCGTGGAGGCTCGCTGCGCAGGGCCGGCTCCGGCTCCGGCTTCGGTTTCCTGAAGGCGGACCGTCGCGCCCCGGATCGCCTCGCCTCGAGGGCCGCGGACGACGCCGGAGACGGAGCCCGACAGCGGACCAGCGAGAGCCAGGAAGAAAGCGACGCCCGCGGCAATCCTCATCGCGCGACGGCGACTCCCCACGGCCCGTCGCCCGCCTTGACGGTGGCGACGACGCGGCCGGCGGCGACGTCCACGATCGAGACGTCCCCCGAGACGCCGTTCGCCGTGTAGAGAAATCGTCCGTCGGAGGACAGGACGATGCCCCAGGGGCGCCGGCCGACCGGGATGTTCGCCGCGACCGCATGGGTCGCCGTGTCCACGACGTCCACGCCGTTCGCGTGGCTCGTGGTGACGAAGACACGCCGGCCGTCGGCGGACACCGCGAGGCCGACGGCCTTCACCGGCCCGGGAAGCGTCAGCCGCCACAGCGGCTTCCAGCTCCGCGTGTTCCAGGCCGAGAGGCTGCCTCCGATCTCGGCGGTCGCGTAGAGCGTGCCGGAGTCCCGGCTGAACTGTACGGATCGGGGGCGCGCATCCGCGAAGAGCCGCCGCGCTGCCCGCCGCCGCCGCGCGTCCAGAATCGAGATCGTGCTCGTGTGCTCCGAGGTCACGGCGACCCACCGGCCGTCCGGGGAGGCGGCCACGCCTTCGGGCTCCTCCCCGACGGGCAAGCTCACCAAAAGGCGGCCCGAGACAGCGTCGATCGCGGAGGCGCGCGAGCTGTCTTCGTTCGAGATCCAGAGCGTGCGCCCGTCGGGCGAGACGGCCAGCTGCTCGGGATCCGGTCCCGACGGGAGCCGCCGCACGGCCCGGCCTGTTTCCGCGTCGATGCAGACGATCGCGTTCTGGCCGACGCCCTGGCGGGCGCTGATCGCCACATAGAGCGTCCGGCCGTCGGGGGAGGGCTGAATGCCGCGTGCGCGTCCGCCGACTTCGATCGTCGCGACCGCCTCCGCTCGTACGGGATCGATCACGGTGACGCTTTCGGAGCGCTCGTTGGTGACCCAGACGCGCTCCGGCCGCGTCGGAGTGGCCGAAGCCGATCCGGAGGGGGAGAACAGGACCGCAGACAGTGCAGCAGCTGCCGCGGCGAGACTCGCCGCTCCAGCAGGACGGCCGCTCCGATTTGGCAGTTGGCGACGAACCACCCGTCCTCCTCGCGCTCGGCGAGCACTTCTTCCAGCCGTTCCGATGCGCCGGCCCGCGCTATCGTAGACCGTCCGGCCGAGCCCGCGCTCGAGATGCTGCGTCGCCCGGCCCGTGTTTTGCTTGCTCGAGAGGCGTCGCTCCGAATCGCGATCCATGCTCCGAAGAATTCAGGGTGGTTTCAGGAGGTCCCGGCCATGTTGGATCGTCCCGGAAAAGAGAATCGTCCCGCGGTTCCGCTCGCGCCGCCGCCGCAGCCGCCGCCCGAGCTGCCCGAATCCGAGAACCGGGACTTCGAGCGGCGCCACGGCCGGCCGGTCGTCGTCGTCCGCTCCGAGATGATCCGGATCACGTCGCACGCCAGGTTCCTCGGCCGCTGGAGCGCTCCCTAGCTCCTCTTCGGCGGGGGCTCGGCTTTTTCGGCGGGGGCTCGGCTTTCCGGGGGCGACCTCGTTTCCGGGGGTTTTGCCGCGATCCCGTCACCTCTCCGGCAGCGCCTCCAGGAACTTTCGCAGGAGGTCTCCCCACACGGCAGGGCGGCTGTGCGTCCCGTGGCCTCGCGTCTCGGAGCTCGTCGGGAGGAGGACGTACGTGCCGCGCCGCACGCGGAGCATGCAACGTTCCATCAGGCCGAGCTCGGGCGGGTTGACGACGTCGTCGGCGGAGTTGATCGCGAGGACTGGCGCTTCGATCTTCTCGAGCGCCGGCGAAGGGTCGTAGTCGCGCGAGGCCTCGAACGCATAGAGGAAGTCGTTCGCGTCGAGGCCCGAAAGACGCGTCTGCATCTGCTCCTCGAGGTACCGGTCCGCCGCATCGCGCGTCGGCGCTGCGGTATGCCACACGAGGGGGCTCGACACCATCACCAGGAGGATCTGCACGGCCGATGAGAGGCCGCGCGGCTGCGACCGATACTCGCCGTCCTTCCATTCCGGATCCCTGCGGATGTGGTCGACGATCATCCGCCGCATCGCGCGATTGCGGCCGGCGATCGCGACGGGAACAGAGGCGAGCGGCACGATCCCGTCCATGAAGCCGGGGTGCTTTTCGCCCCACAGCCAGGCGTGCATCCCTCCCATCGACGTCCCGATGATGAGCCGGAGATGGTCGACGCCGAGACCCCGCGCGACGAGCGCGTGCTCGGCGGCGACCATGTCGTCGTAGGTATAGGCGGGAAACCGGGCGTGAAGCCCCTGGCTCGGACGGCTCGACTCCCCGTGGCCGATCCCGTCGGGAAGGATCAGGTAGTACTTCGAGGCGTCGAGAAGCTGCCCGGGACCAAACAGCACGCCGGCGAACGTCGGACTCAGAAACTGCCGCCCCGACCCGGACGTGCCGTGCAGGACGAGCACGGCATTCCGAACGACCCCGGCGGCGTCCCGCCGGGGACTGCCCAGTGTCCGGTAATGGATGGAGAGCTCCGGCAACACCTGCCCGCCGGCGAACCGAAAATCCTGAATCCGAAATTCACCGGAAACCGGCTCGGGACCCCCCGCCCCAAACACCCGCGCACAAACGAAAAACCCGAGAAAAACCGCTCTTTTCATCCCAGGAGCCTACCTCCGGCCCGACCCCCTCCGACCCAATCGCCCGCAAACCGGTCTCCCGCCAAACAGATCCAGAAGCTCGCGCCGAGAGGAGTCTCCCGACCGGAGGGAGGGAGGAGCCTCTCGGCGCGGGAGCCGGAGCGGAGCGCGGCGCAGCGGAGGCGACGTGCGAGGGAGGAGCCTCTCGGCGCGGGAGCCGGAGCGGAGCACAGCGGAGCGGAGGCGACGTGGGTCGCGGGGGGCGGAGCGGAGCCGCAGCGTTGCGGAGCCGACGTGTGTATGATGCTCCGCCGCCCGCGGAGGTCTCGGGTCCATATGAACAATCCGGTGTTCCTCACCCTGCTGGCCATCGGCTGCGTGGGGATCGTCATCTCGTTCTCCAGGGCGCGGTCCCGGGCGGTGCTCGCCCAGGACGGCTTCGACGAGCCGAACCGGCGCGCGGCGGCCCTGACCCTTCTCGGTGCCGTCCTGCTTCTGACAGTCGTGATCCCGTTCGCGGGAGGTCTCGCCGGGGGCCGCCCGGAGACGAAAAACCTCACGCTCGTCTCCCTCTTCGCGGTGCACCTGATCCTGGTCGGCTTCCTCTTCCTCTACTACCTGCTCTCGCGGCGTGAATCCGTCGCGGAGTTCCTGAAAGTCCGGAGCGCGCGTCCCGTCCCGGACCTGGCCTCGGGAGTCCTCATCGGGCTCGCCGGATGGCTGCTGACGATCGTGGCGCTCCTGTCTCTCGTCTTCGTCTGGTTCATCCTGCGCCGGCAGGGGATCGCCGGCGAGGGCCCGCGCGAGATCAATCCCACGATCCTGTGGATCGTCTCTCAGCCGCTCGCGGTCCGGATCGCGATCGTCCTGTCCGCGATGGTCGTTGAAGAGCTCTTCTTCCGGTCGTTCCTGCAGACGCGCGTCGGACCGCTGGCCGCGACGCTGATGTTCACGGCCGCTCACGGCGTCTACGGCCAGCCTCTGGTGCTCGTGGGGATCCTCGTCATCTCGGCGGTGCTCTCGGCGACGTTCGTCCTCTACGGGAACGTGCTGCCGTGCATCGTCGCCCACGGAACCTTCGACGCGATCCAGATGTTCGTGCTGATTCCGCTCGCCTTGAAGGGGATGGGAGCGGCGACCTGATTCGCGGCCGCTCGCCCTCGGACTAGGTCTTGCGGCCGGGCGACTCGACCGTCACGTCGCGCCCGTTCCGCGCGACCGACTCGTTCTTGTGGCGGCTGTGCTTCCACGCGCTCTCGAAGCGTTCCGCCGCGAGCGCCGACTCGAATCGGAGCCGCCACGTGTACGCGATGTTGCGTCCCGAGCCGAAGAACGCGATGCGGTCCCCCCGCCAGCCCGCGGCGATCGGGTCGGCCTGCGTGGGCTCCATCCCGCGGCGCAACAGGAAGCGAACCCCCCACTCGCCGACAGTATCGGTGTAGAGGCGGTGATAGCCCGCGGGAGCGAGCCTGTCCGTCGCAGCGGGAAGTAGGTCTTCCGCGGGGGGGAACGGCGTTCCCTCGTGGAGGATCTCCGACGTCGTCGCGGGAGGGTTCTTCCAGAGCCGGTCGATGGCCGCCCAACCGTTCGCCTTGACGAGCCGGCGCACGTAGGCCGTTCCCTCGACGTAGGGGAAGAAGAGCTGGTCGACGAAGTAATCCGGAAGGTCCTTGGGGACGTTGGCCCTCTCGAGCGCGCCCGAGGAGAGCAGCGGAGCCAGCGTGTCCTCGATCTCGGCACTCTCGCCGCCCGCCAGGTCTTTCAAAGCCACGCGAACCATCACGAGCGTCGCTTCGCCTTCGAGCAGGCTCTGGAGAGCGAGCGCGCGGTCCCCGTTTTCTTTCAGGTCACGGAGGCGGCGGTCGAGCCGGAGAGTCTCGTCCTGCAGGGCGTGGGTCAGCTCGTGCGCGAAGATCATGCGCTCGGCCGCCTCGCCCCCGAGCCCCGCCCCCTCGTCGTCGCCCCCGGGCAGCGCCGCGGCCCCTCCCTTGACGATGAAGAACCGGCGCGGCTGGGGGTCGTAGAACGCGATCACCTGGGAGCCGTAGAAGTCGAGGAGGCGCTCGATCAGGTTCGGAGTCTCGTCGATGAACCCCATGGCGACGAGCGTGCGCAGCGTGTCTTCCGGCGAGGCGGGGAATCCTTCGAAAAGCTTCGTTCGGAGGACCCGCTTGAGCTCCGACCCGTCGATTTCGCTCGCCGGAACGGCGCGCTCGAAACGCCGCCCGCGCACCTGTTCGACGGCGCGGGCGACGGTGTCGATCTTCGCGGGGAGGAGGGTGGCCGGTCCCGCCGCCGCCGCGCGGGCCGCCACGCCGACGCCTGCCGCGCTCAGAGCCGCGGCGAAGACGAAGGTCACGAGGGTCCGAGCCCGGCTGGCCATCTCGCTGAGGGTAGCAGGCGCGTCCCGGCGCGGCTATCTTTATGGCGAGCCTTTCGGCTAAGATCCGCCGGGCTTTTCGCCCCGAAACGAAGTGAATGAGCTCCTCCAGTGAATCGAGCGCTTCCGGTCCCGTCCGGATGTCTCTCTCGAGCCGTTTCGAGAACATCGAGATGGCGCAGCACCTCTGCGGCAAGCTTCTGGACGGGCACGACCTTCCCGACGAGACCCGACACTGGATCCTCATGGCTCTCCGGGAGGTCCTTGCGAACGCCATCAAGCACGGCAATGCCCAGGATCGGGGCAAGCGGGTCCACCTCGAGATGGATGTGACCGGAGAGATCTTGAAGATTCGCGTGCGCGACGAGGGCGCCGGCTTCGATCCGGATAAAGTGGACGATCCGCTGGCGCCCGAGAACAAATTCAAGACGTCGGGGCGCGGGATCTTTTACATGAAGACGTTCATGGATGACGTCCGCTTCCAGAGGGTGGAGGGAGGCGGAATGGAAATCGTTTTGACGAAGAATCTGGCGGGGGCAAAGGACAAGGAGGAAAAGGGATCATGAAAACGAGCGTGCGCGAAGGACAGGGCGGGGTGCAGATCCTCGACCTGAAGGGAAAGATCACCATCGGGGCCGGTGACGTGCAGCTGCGCGAGACGATCAACAAGCTCGTCGAAGACGGCAAGAAGAACATCCTGATCAACATGAATGACGTGACGACGATCGATTCTTCGGGGATCGGCGAGCTCGTCGGCTGCTACACCTCGGTCACGAACAAAGGCGGCAAGCTGAAGCTCCTTCACCTTCCTCCGAAGATCAACGACGTGCTCACGGTGACGCAGCTGATCACGGTCTTCGACGTGTACGAGTCGGAGCCGGAGGCGGTGGCGAGCTTCGCGGGATAACGCCCGGCCTCCGGCGCCGTCGCCGCCCGATCGACCGTTCGATCGCTTCGCCGGCCAGATGCGGCCCGCGTTCGAGGAGGCGCTGGCCCGAAGCCTGCCTCCGGACGCATCCGGGGCGCCGGCCCTCGCCCGCGCGATCTCAGATGCCGCGCTGTCGCCCGGAAAGCGCCTTCGCCCCCTGGTCGCACTGGCCGCCGCGAATCTTGTGCGCGCCCCCGAACCGGCCGCGATGGCCGTCGCGGTCTCGATCGAGCTCGTCCACGCCGCCTCGCTCGTCTTAGACGACCTTCCTTCGATGGACGACGCGCTCCGCCGCCGCGGGCGGCCGGCCGTCCACGTCACGCACGGGGTGGCTATTTCCGAGCTCGCGGCCGTGGCGCTCTTGTGCCGCGCGTTCGAGGTCGCCGCCAACGCGCCCGAGCTCGCGCCCGCCGGCCGCGCCCGCGTCGTCGCGGAGCTCGCACGCGCCGCGGGGGCGGAGGGATGCTGCGCCGGCCAGGCGGCGGACCTCGGCGCCGATCCCTCCTCCCTCGCCCTGGAAGACCTCGAGTCGATTCACGCCCGCAAGACCGGCGCGCTCTTCGTCGCCGCGGTGAAGGGGGGAGCGATTGCCGGCGGCGCCCGGGAGCCGTCGATCGAGGCTCTGACGCGCTTCGCCCGCAACCTGGGGCTGGCCTTCCAGATCACGGACGATCTGCTCGACCTCGAAGGCGATCCGAAGGAGATGGGGAAGGACACGCTCCGGGACGGGCACCGGGCGAACTTCGCGACGCTCTTCGGCGCGCCGTCCTCGCGCCGGCTGGTGGATGAGCTCCTCGAGACGTCCGTCTCGGCGCTCGGGCGCTTCGGGGCGAAGGGCGCCACCCTCGCGGACCTCGCCCGAGTCGTCCGGGACCGCCGTTCGTGAGCGCCGGGCGGACGGTCCCGCCGGTCGGCCTCGACGAGGCGCGCCGCCGGCTGCGCGAGCTCGGCTATCTCGACGGCGGCGTCGAGCGCTGGGTGTTCGCGCGCGCGTTCGAAGGGCGGGGCGGGCTCCTGGTGCCTGCGGCGGTCCTCGGGGCCTTCGCGGCCGCCCTCGCGGCGGTCTGCGCGGCCGCGGCCGCCGAACCGGAGTTCGTCGCCCGGCCGCTCTCGCCCGTCGTTCTGCTGATGCACCTCTCCTTCGCGTTTCTCGTTCCCGCCGCGCTGCTCGCGGCGGCGCTCGGGCAGGCGGCGGATCGCGCGCGTTCGCCCGGAGCCGGCGCCGCGGTGTTTGCGGCCGCGTCGGCCGCCGGGATCTTCTTCCTGTGGATCGCGGGCGCGTACCGCCTCACCCGGGACCTCCCGGCGGCGAGCCTTCTCTGGGGATTCCCGGTCGCGCTCGCGGCGCTTCTGGCGGCCCGCAGCGTGAGGACCGGTTACCTCGCGCGGGCCTACGCGCGCTCGCACGCTCTGCCGGCGTCCCGCGGGCGCGGCCTGCTTTTCGGGATCGCGGTGGCCGGGCTGCTGGTCGCGGCGGCCGTCTTCGCGTCGCGGCCGGCGGCGCCCCTGCCGGCGCCCCTTCACGTGTCCCCGCGCCGCGAGTCGATCGTGGTCGTCGCGATCGACGGGCTCCCGGCGGACGGGGGCGGCGCCGAAGCGCGGGCGCTCCGCGCGCTCCTGGCCGGAGGGGCCACCGGGTGGTGGGCCCAGGAGAAGGGATCCCCTCCGGAGCTCTGGACCACGATCGCGACGGGGGTTCCCGCGGCGCGGCACGGGGTCCGCGCGCTCGAGCGGGTGCGTCCCCTGGGATCCCCATCCGCGCTGCGCGCGCCCCTCGGGACGGCCTGGTATTTGCGCGGAATCGGGCCGGCGGTCGGCCTCGTCGCGAGCGCACCGGTGTCGGCGGCAGACCGGCGCGCTCTCGCCTTCTGGGAGGTAGCCGCCTCGGCCGGCGTTCCGAGCGTCTCCGTCGGCTGGTGGGCTTCCGGCCCCTGGCCGGGCGCCGCGGTGATCGACAACCGCGAGGTTCTCTCCCGCGCGGCGGGCGGCGAGGACGGCGACCGGATCGCGATCGAGGAGCTCGCGCGGAATCCCGGGCGCGCTCTCGCCTCCGTGTATCTGCCCGGCCCCGACATCCTGAGAAGGGAGCCGAAGCGGCGCGACCGCGAGATCGGACGCATCCGCGAGTTCCTGGCTCGAGAAGTGGCTCGAGCACGGTCCGGCGAAACGGTCCTGCTCGTTCTGACGGCGGACAGCCACGCCCCTCCGGGTGCCCACGCCGGCGCCGCCGCGTTCGACGGCTCGGACGGCCGCCCTCCGGCGACGGCGCACATCCGCGCGGTGGACGTCGCGCCGTCCATCCTCGCGCGCGCGGGGATCCCCGTGGCGTCCGACCTCCCCGGCCGGCCCGCGGCGTTCCTCTTCCGCGAGGGCTCGCTCGAGTCGCTGTCCGTCCCGACCTATGGCGTCCGCGCCGAGCCGCCGCCGGCGCGATCGCCGACGAGCGACCGCGAGTACTTGAAGAAGCTGAAGTCGCTCGGCTACCTGAACTAGCGGGCGACGAGTCGGGAAGATCGGGTGATCCGGTGATCCGGTGATCCGGTGATCAATCTGACGATGGGCTGACCTGGATATCGGACGGAGGCGTCGGCGTTCGAGTGATCCATCTGCAGATCGAAGCACTCACTTCTCCCGGCACTTCGATACGATGGTTTTACAATGAAAGCCGTCTTCTTCCGCCGGCACGGCGGCAACGAGGTCCTCGAGTACGGAGACTGGCCGGATCCCGAGCCCGGGCCCGGAGAGGTGCGGATCGCCGTCCGGGCGGCCGCGCTGAACCACCTGGACATCTTCGTGCGCAACGCGATCCCCCACGTGCCGCTTCCGATGGTGCCCGGCGCCGACGGCGCCGGCGTCGTGGATCTCGTGGGACCGGGGGTGGCGGGTCTCGCGCCCGGCGACCGCGTCCTGATCCAGCCCGGCCTCTTCGACGCCGAGTGCGAGTTTTGCCGCGCGGGGGAGCAGAGCCTCTGCGTGAACTACCGGCTCCTGGGCGAGCACGTGCCGGGAACATTCGCTGAGAAGGCGGTCGTCCCGGCGCGGAACGTCTTCCCGATTCCCGAGGGTCTTTCGTTTCCGCAAGCGGCTGCGTTCCCGCTCGTCTACCAGACCGCGTGGCGGATGGTCGTCGGGCGCGCGGCAGTTCGCGTCGGCGAGACGGTGCTCGTGCACGGCGCGGGCGGCGGCGTGGGGGGAGCGTGCGTCGAGATCGCCCTTCTGTGCGGGGCTCGCGTCTTTGCGACGACCTCGGGCGAAGAAAAGGCGGCGCGGCTTTCCGAGATCGGTGCGGACGTGGTCCTCGACTATCGCCGGCAGGACGTCGGCGCCGAGGTCCGGTCGCTGACGAAGAAGAGGGGCGTGGACGTGGTCGTCGACTGCGTCGGCGAGTCGACCTGGATGACGTCGCTCAAGGCGGCGGCGAAGGGGGGCCGGATCGTGACCTGCGGTGCGACGACGGGGCCGAATCCGAAGGAGGAGATCCGGCTGATCTTCTGGAAGGGTCTGTCGATCCTGGGCTCGACGATGGCGAACGATCGCGAGTTTCGGGCGCTGCTCGCCGCGGTCGCCCGCGGACGGATCGCGCCGATTATCGACTCGACGTTTCCGTTTTCGCAGGCGACCGAGGCCTACCGGCGCATGGAGGAGGGCCTCCAGTTCGGAAAGATCGTCCTGGTTCCCGACGCCCTGGTCCCGAACTCGGGCCGGGACGCGTCTTGACGGCGAAGACCGGCTCCGCATCGATCCTGCAGATTCTGGAAAAGGGCCTCTTCTCGACGGGGAGCGTCGTCCAGATGTTCCAGCTCGCGCGGGGCCTCTCCCGGCGCGGTCACCGCGTCGCGATCGTCTCGCGGGAGGCCGGCGACGTCCCGGCCCGGGCGAGACAGGAGGAGATCGATTTCCTCCCGCTTCCTTTGAAGCACGAGTTCGACTTCGCGAGCGCTCGACGGTTAGCGAAGATCGTGGACGAGCGGGAGGTCGACGTCATCCATGTGCACAAGGGGATCTCCCATTCCGTCGCGCTCTTCTCGACCCTCTTCTCGAGGCGGCGTCCGGTGCTCGTCGTCAATCGCGGGGTCTCATTCCCGCTCGACGTGTTCAACCGCATCAAGTTCCACGTGCGCATGGACGCCGTGGTGACGGTCTGCCAGGACATCCAGAAGGTGATCGTCGCGTCCGGGAGGATCCCGCCCGAAAAGGTTCACGTGATCTACGCGGGAGTCGACCTCTCGGTCTTCGATCCGGCTCGGGCCGACGGCGCACGTTTCCGGCGCGAGCGGGGCGTCGACCCCGACGAGACGCTCATCGTCCAGGTCGGCGCGCGCGAATGGAAGGGCTGGCGGGACCTCGTTTCGGCGACCGCTCTGCTCGCGGCGGACTTCCCACGGCTGAAGACCGCGATCGTGGCCTGCGAGGACGACGCGAAAAAGGAGGACGTGATCGCCTTCGCGCGCGCCCAGGGCGTCGAATCGCGCATCCTCCCGATCGGCTTCCGGTCCGACATGCCGGACGTTCTCGCGGCGGCGGACATCGTCGCCGACCTCTCCTACGAGGGGCTCGGCGTGACGGGGACGCTTCGCGAAGCGATGGCGATGGCGACGCCCGTGATCGCCAGCGCCGCCGGGGGCAACCCGGAGCTCATCGTGGACGGGGAGTCGGGTCTGCTCGTGCCTCCGCGCGACCCGCCAGCCCTGGCCGCGTCGATCCGCGGACTCCTGCGCGACCCCTCCCGCCTCGCGCGGCTCGGCCGGGGCGGACGCGAGCGGGTCGAAGCGGGCTTCTCCTCGGAGATCCGTCTCGACCGGATCGAGGATCTCTACCGGCGGCTCATCGCCGGAAGATCCACATCAGGAGCGACAGGAGAAGCGACAGCACCAGGCAGGTGACGATCGGAAAGGCGATCGTCCAGTGGCCGCGCCGCACGATCACGTCTCCCGGGAGCCTCCCGAGCCAACGGGAGACCAGGGGCCACAGGAGCCCGGCGACGACGAGCACCGCGCCCACCGACAGGAGAAGAGCCCGAACGGGGGGCTGGAAACGGCCATCCATGACGTGAGAATATCGCCGGGTCCTCCTCGGCCGCGACCGGCTCTCCGGCCGTCGCCATGACCGAAGACCACTCCGCCCGCTTCGACCCCATCCTCCGCATCCGGGACCTTCCCGTTCCAGAGCGTCCGCGCGAGCGGCTCGCCCGTCTGGGCGCGACCGCCCTGTCGAACGAGGAGCTCCTGTCCCTGCTCCTTCAGAGCGGCACCCGGGGCGCGAGCTCTCTCGACCGTGCCCGCTCCCTGCTCGCGGCTCACGGCGGGCTCGTCGCGCTCGCCGGCCTCTCTGGGGCCGAGCTGCGACGGGAGCGCGGCATCAAGGGCGCTCGCGCCGCCGTGATCGAGGCGTCCTTCGAGCTCGGTCGGCGCCTCGGCACGGAGACGCTCGCGGCGCGAGATCTCTTCCATGAGCCGTCGCTCGTCAAGGAATACCTGCGCCGGGCGCGCGGGGACGGAGCGCAGGAGCGCACCGGCGCGCTGTTCGTCAACGCCAGGAACCGGCTGCTGAAGGACGACCCGGATATCTATCGCGGGACGCTCGACCGCGCGGTGGTCGAGCCGCGGGAGATCCTGAAACGTGCGCTCCTGGTGAACGCGGCCGGCGTGATCCTGTACCACAACCATCCCTCCGGCGATCCCGCGCCGTCACGGGAGGACCGGGAGTTCACGCGCCGGCTCGCAGCCGCCGCGGAGTCCGTCGGAGTCCGGCTCCTCGATCACATCGTGGTCGGTCGTTCGGGTTGCGTCTCGTTCCGGGAGGCCGGGCTGTTGTGACGACGAGACGACGAGACGACGAGACGGCTGCGTGAGAGGCGCCGCGTTCCGGCGCGGTGCCGACAGCTGATAGCTTTCGCTTCCGATGCGGCCCTACTTCGCCACGACGCCGATCTACTACGTCAACGATCTGCCCCACATCGGGCACATCTACACGACGGTGGTCGGCGACGCGCTCACGCGCTACCACCGCCTGATCGGGGAGCCGACCAGGTTTCTGACGGGGACCGACGAGCACGGCCAGAAGATCGAGAAGGCCGCGATCGCGCAAGGGATGACTCCGATCGAGCTCGCGGACCGGGTCGTCGCGCGCTACGGCGAGCTGTGGAAGCTGTACGACATCCGAAACGACGACTTCATCCGGACGACCGAGCCCCGGCACCGCAGGGGCGTCGAGGCGCTCATCGCGCGCATCGACGCCGCCGGGGACTTCTACACGGCCAAGCACGACGGCTGGTACTGCTCGAACTGCGAGGCGTTCTATACGGAGAAGGAGCTCGACGAGGAGAAGCGATGTCCGGTGCACGGGACCCCGTGCACCTGGACCTCCGAGGAGAACGTGTTCTTCCGCCTCTCCCGGTTCGCCCAGCCGCTTCTGGACCACATCGAAGCGCATCCCGACTTCATCCGCCCGGAGACCCGCCGCGCCGAGGTCGTCTCCTTCATCCGGGGTGGCTTGAACGACCTCTCCGTTTCGAGGACGAAGCTCCAGTGGGGGATTCCGTTTCCGGGGCGGCCCGGCCACGTCGTGTACGTGTGGCTGGACGCTCTCGCGAACTACATCACCGCGCTCGGATTTGGATCCGACGACGACCATCTTTACAAGGAGTTCTGGGAGACTCCGACCTCGGTCCGGGTCCACCTGATCGGCAAGGACATCCTCCGATTTCACGCGGTCTACTGGCCGGCATTCCTGCTCTCCGCCGGAGTTCCCCTGCCGACGACGGTCTGGGCTCACGGCTGGTGGCTCCGGGACGGCCGGAAGATCTCCAAGTCCGTGGGTGCGATCGTGCGGCCGGACGAGCTCGCTGCCGACTTCGGACCGGACGCCGTCCGATACTTCCTGCTGCGCGAGATGGCCTTCGGACAGGACGCGAGCTTTTCCGACGAGGCGTTTCTCGCGCGCTACAACTCGGATCTGGCCAACGACCTCGGCAACACCGTCTCGCGCGTCGCCGCGCTGTGCCGCCAGGCCTTCGGACGCGCGCCGTCGGTGCCGTGCGGCGTGAACGACGTCCACACGGCCTACCGGCCGGTCCGGACGGAGTGGCGGCACGCTTTGGACGACCTCGCGTTCCACCGCGCGCTCGAGTCCGTCTGGAAGCTCCTCGCCGTGATCAACGGGTACATCGTGTCGCGGGAGCCCTGGAAGATCCGGAAGGAGGACAGCGCTTCGCCCCGGCTCCAGCGGATCCTCTACTCCGCGTCCGAGGGCGTCCGGCTCGCCGCCGTGCTCCTGTCGCCCTTCGTTCCGGCCACCTCCCGGCGGATCTTCGAGACCTTCGGCCTGCCGCCTCGCGACCCGGAGAAGGACGACCTGCGCTGGGGCGGCCTCATCCTCGGCGCCGCGATGCCCGAGACTCCCGCGCTCTTTCCCCGCGTCGACGCCTCCGCCTACCTGAAAGGAGCTCCCGCGATGACCGAAGAGACACCCAGGGCTAACGCCCCGGCGCCGGCCGCGCCGTCCCCCTCCGCTCCGACGCCGCCCCCGGAAACGACGCAGGCCGCCTCGCCCTCGGACGGCCGGATCGGGATCGAGGAATTTCAGAAGGTGCGCCTCGTCACGGCCCGCGTGCTCTCCGCGGAGCGCGTCCCGAAGTCGAACAAGCTGATGAAGCTCGAAGTCGACCTCGGCACGGAGCGCCGGCAGATCGTCGCCGGAATCGCGGCGAAGTACGAGCCGGAGGCGCTGGTCGGCCGAAACGTCGTGATCGTCGCGAACTTGAAGCCCGCGAAGCTGATGGGCGTGGAATCGAACGGCATGGTCCTCGCCGCGACGGTGGGGGAGGCGGGGGAGCCGTCCCTGCTCGAAGTGGCGGCGGACGTCCCGCCGGGCAGCCGGGTCAAGTAGCCGCCCCGCCGCCGACCGCTCTTCCCCATCGCGACCCCCATGATCGTCTCCGATCGCCCGCGTCTCTGCGACTCGCACTGCCATCTCCAGATGGACGGCCGCGACGGTGTCCCGACCGATGCGGCCACCCTTCTCGCGCGGGCGCGGTCGGCCGGGGTCGGCCGTTTTCTCGTCCCCGGCACCACCCTCGAGGACTCGGCGAAGGCGATCGCCGTCGCGGAGGGGCATGCGGACGTCGTGGCGGCGGTCGGGATCCACCCGCACGAGGCGAAGGACTTCGATCCCTCGAGGGACGGCGCGGCGCTCGAGGCGCTCGCCAGGCATCCGAAGGTGGCGGCGATCGGAGAGGTGGGGCTCGACTTCCACTACGACCTTTCCCCGCGCGCCGTCCAGATCGAGGTCCTCGAGTGGATGCTCGATCTCGCCCGGCGGCTCGAAAAGCCCGCGATCCTTCACAACCGCGAGAGCGGGGCGGAGATGCTGTCGCTGCTGGCGCGTCTCTCTCCGCGCGAACGCCCCGGCGTCTACCACTCCTTCACCGAGGGGCCCGAGTACGGACGGAAGGCGATCGACCTCGGCTACCGCATCTCCTTCTCCGGAATGCTCACGTTCCGTCCCGCGGAGAACATCCGGGAGGCGGCGGCCGCGCTCCCTCTCGAAGCGATGCTCGTCGAGACCGACACGCCGTTTCTCGCCCCCGTTCCCTACCGGGGAAGACCCTGCGAGCCCGCCTTCGTCGTCGAGACCGCGAAAAGGCTCGCCGAGGTGAAGAAGACGGACCTGGCCGCCGTCGCTGCGGCGACCACCGCCAACTTCGAGGAACTCTTCCTCCGATGACCGTCGGGCGGTTCTCGCCGGAGCAGTTCGACGCCGTCGTCGAGGAAGCGCTCGCGAAGGTCCCGGCGGCATTTCGCAAATACCTGGACAACGTGGTCGTGATGGTCGAGGAGGAGCCGACGCAGGACGACTACGAGGAGACCGACACCCCCGACGACGAGGAGCTCTTCGGGATCTTTCGCGGGATCGGAGTCTTCGATCGCGGCGCGGCCGTCACCCACCTGCCCGCGCAGATCGCGATCTTCCGGGGCCCGATCCTGCGCTCCTGCGGCCAGCGGGGCGAGGCAGTCCGGGAGATCCGCGACACCGTCGTCCACGAGATCGGGCACATGCTCGGGCTGGACGACGAGGAGATGCCGTACTGACGGGTCGGACACAGCGAGAGAACCCCGCGCCACGAAGGCGCCCTCTCTCCCCCGCGTTCGGGGGAGAGGGATGGGGTGCGGGGAATCGCTGCAGATCAGGCCAGTTCGCGGCTTGCCCCCCTCACACTGCCTCTCCCCCCGCTGTCGCGGGTGGAGAGGAGGTTTTCTCTCGAGCGCTTCAGCGGACGCTCAGCGGCCCGCCGGCACAGCCGCCGTCGAGAGCTCCTCCCAGCGCGCGAGGGCTCTCGAAAGCGATGCCTGGAGCTCCTTCCACGCCGACTCGACCTGGGTGGTCGGAGTCGCGTCCGCGCTCTCGACGATCGCGTAGAGCACGGAGAGCCTCTCGCTCAACCCGACGAGGCTCTCGGGTCCGGCGCCTTCGAGAGCGGCCGCCTTCGCGTCGAGCGACGCGGGATCCGCCGACGCGGATCGCCGGGCGGCCCCGTCGGTGCTCCTGCGCTTCGCCCGGAGCGCGCGCAGGTCCTCCAGCGCCTGCGCGTCCCGGCGGAGCGCGTCGGAGATCCCGCTGGCGACCTCGAGCTGCCGCGCGAGCGCGGCGGCCGGCGCCGGCACTCGCGGGTCCATCCGCACCGTCAGCGGCTGCGTGAGGGTCTTTTTCCCGGCGGTCAGGCGGACCGTGTATCGGCCCGGGAGCACGAGCGGGCCCTGCGGGCCGCGCGGCGTGTCACCGGGCACGGCGGAGATCGGGTACTCGTGCTCGCGCACCACCGGGGAGGGGAATCGCAGATCCCAGACGAACCGATGCATGCCCGGCCCGGCCGAGAGCGTGCGCGCGGGCCGGACCCAGTACGTGGGGACGTTCAGCTCGGGGTCGATCGGCTCGGGCCGGTCGTCGCTCGAGAACCGCCGCACGAGCCGCCCCGCGGAATCCGAGAACTCGAGGGTCACGGGGACTTCCGCGCGGGCCTTCAACGCGTAGTCCACGATGGCGCCGTCCGGAGGGTTCTGCCCGGCGGGCTCTTCGGGCGGAAGGGGCGTGTCGGGCCAGATGCTCCGGCGCACCCGGGTGGCCGTCGCGGGACTGAAGAGGTGAAGATCGGCCGCGGCGATTTCGGGCGTGCTCTGCCGGAGTGGCGAGACGTCGTCTAAGATCCAGAAGGACCGCCCGTGGGTCCCGACGACGAGATCGTCGCCGTGGATCACGAGATCCCGGACCGAGGTCGCGGGAAGGTTCAGCTGGAGCGCCTGCCACCGTCCGCCGTCGTCGAACGAGACGAAGACGCCCCGCTCTGTGCCCGCGAAGAGAAGACCCCTGCGGACCGGGTCCTCCCGCACGGCGTTGACCACCGCGTTCTCGGGAATCCCGCGGACGATCTCCTCCCACGTCGCGCCCGAGTCCTTCGTCCGCCAGATATGGGGCTTCAAGTCGTCCAGCCGGAAGCGGTTGACGGCCGCATACGCCGTCGGGGCGTCGAAGCGCGAGGCCTCGAGGAGGGATACCTTGCTCCAGGGGGTCAGGGCCTTCGGCGTGACGTTCTTCCACGTCTTGCCGCCGTCGCGCGTGACGTGGATCAGCCCGTCGTCCGTCCCCGACCAGATCACGTTGCTGTCTTTGGGGGAAGGGGCGAGCGCGTAGATGACCCCGCGATGCTTCCCCTTCTCCGGATCGAGCGGCGCGAACGTGCCCAGGCTCGGAGGCGTCTCGTAGGACTCGCGGGTCAGGTCGGGCGAGAGGACGTCCCAGCTCCTCCCGCCGTCTCGCGTCCGGAAGAGCACGTTCGAGCCCAGGTACAGGGTCTTCGGATCCGTGGGCGAGAAGAGGATGGGCATCGTGCGGACGAACCGGTACTTCCCGCCGCGCAGCGGCGCGGGGGAGATGTCCTGCAGGACGCCCGTCCTCCGGTCGAACCGGGTCGCCTTCCCGCCGTACACGACGTCCGGGTCGAGAGGATCGGGCGCGACGTAGCCATACTCCTCGACGCCGACGGGCTCCCAGTCGTGGAACGTGATCGCGCCCGAGTCTCCGCGGCTCAGGACGGCGGCTGATCCGCTCTCCTGCTGGCCTCCATAGACGCGGTAAGGAAACCGGTCGTCGGTGATCACGTGGTAGAACTGCGCCGTCGGCTGGTTGTACCAGCTGCTCCAGGTCTTTCCCCCGTTCACCGTGATCGTCGCGCCCTGGTCGGCCGCGAGCAGGAGGATCTCCGGGTGGAGCGGGTTGATCCAGATCGTGTGGTAATCGTCGCCGCCCGGGGCGCCCTTGATCGCGGTGAATGTCCGCCCTCCGTCGTCGGAGCGGTACGTGGACGTGTTCGCGGCGAAGACGACGTCGGGATTCGACGGGTGCACCTTCACTTCCGCGAAGTCCCCGCCCCGTCCCCAGACGCGGGTCTCGGCATTGACGCGACTCCACGACGCACCGGCGTCGTCCGATCGGTACGTGCCGCCGTGCGCCGGAGCCGCGTCGACCTGCGCATACAGCCGGTTGGAGTCCGAGGGCGCCACGGCGATGCCGATCCTTCCGAGCCCCTGCGCGTTCGTCGGAAGCCCCCGCTCGAGCCGGTTCCAGGTCGCCCCGCCGTCGGTCGACTTGTAGAGCCCGCTGCCCGGGCCGTTGAACGAGGCGCCAATCTCCCAGGGAGCCTGCCGCGCCGACCAGAGGTCCGCATACACGACCTCCGGGTTCTTCGGGTCGAGCACGACCGCGACGGCGCCCGTGTCCTCGTCCCGATAGAGAACCTTTTCCCACGTCTCGCCGCCGTCCTTCGAGCGGAAGAGCCCGCGCTCGACGTTCGGACCGTAGGGATGCCCGAGTACGGCGGCGAAGACGCGCCGGGGATCGCGGGGGTGGACGGCGAGCGCGCTGATCTGCTGTCCGTCGCGCAGGCCGAGATGACGCCAGGTCTTTCCCCCGTCCGTGGAGCGGTAGATCCCATCGCCCACGGAAAGGTCGGGACGCTGAAGCCCCTCCCCGCTTCCGACGTAGAGGACGTTCGGGTCGGACGGAGCGAGCGCGATAGCGCCGATTGACTGGGTGGCCTGGCCGTCGAAGATGGGCGTCCATACGCGCCCGGCGTCCGTCGTCTTCCAGACGCCGCCGTTGTTCACGCCGACGAAGAATACGTTCGGCTGATCGGGGATCCCGGCGGCGCCCACCGTCCTTCCGCCGCGGAACGGGCCGATGCACCGCCAGCGCATCTCCGAAAACGGCGCCGGCGCCGAACTCCCCGAATCCGACTCCGAGGATGCGAACGAGAGGGCGCCGAGCGCGAGAAGCGAGGCTCCCGCCAGAGCGCGCAAGGGTGAAATCACGGGTCCTCCTCTTTCGTGAGTGTGCAGTCAGCGCAGTCTACCCGCGAGCGCGCGCTTTCGGCGGCCCGCCCTCTCGCTCCTCGCCGGTCCGCACGGAGGAAAAAAAGGGCCGCCCGAAGGCGGCCCGGAAGCTCGAACGAAGGCGAGAAGGCGTCAGCGGGTGGCGGCCAGCCGCATCGGTTCATCGAGCGTGAATGCGATCGGGCGCCCTGCTTCGATCTCGAAGTCGAGATCGCCGCTCAGGGTGGCCGCGCCGGTGCCCGCGGCGGCTCCCGCGGCGGCTCCCGTCAGCGTCGACGCGGTGTCGCGGCCAAGGACCTGGCCGAGCAGCGCTCCGACGGCTGCGCCGCCGGCGATGTAGCCGGCGTTGCGCTTCGTGTGGGTGTCTCCCTTGCGCTCATAAGCGGAAGTCGAGATCGGAATCCAGCGCCCGTTCACCTGGAGATCCGTGAGCCGGAAAGTCATCTGGGCGGCGCCCGCGAGCTTGCCGGAGGACGCCACGTTCTCGACGCGGCCGCGCACGCGCGATCCCGAAGGAGCGACGACGACGTCGTCCTCGGCGAGCAGATCGTCCAGGAGCTCGCCCGAAGCGGTCTCTCCCGTCCGGGCCGTCGCGGTCGAGATGGTCTTGTCGAACTTCACACGGAGGATCGTTCCCGAGGGGACTTCGTGGGCGCGGGCGGAGGGCGCGGGTCCGCGTTGCGCCTCGGAGGAGCCGGCGGGCTCGCCGCTGCGGGGCGAACCCGCGGCCGCCGGCCGCGCGCGCCGCCTCGTGGCGTTGTGCTGCGACGCCTCAACCGGGTCGACGGTGACGAGGCGGGTCGTGGTGGTCGTCGTCGTGGTTTCGACGGCCGTGCCGGGCGAGCCGGTTTTGGTCGTCGTCGCCGTCGCCGTCGCCGTCTCGGCGGCCGGCGTCGTGGTCGCCGCGGCGGTGTCGACGCCCCGCTGGCGACAGGCCATGAGACCGAGGGCGACACCCGAGGCCAGAACGACTTGGCGGAATGAGGAAGTGCGGAGCATGAGTCCTCCTGTTTGGGGTTTCAGATGGGCCGGAGCAAGCCCCGTGCCCGGGTAGGGGAGAGGAAATGCGAGTCCGGGCGCGGCGCCTTCGAGAGCGCCGCGCCGGATCCGCTCGAGGCGTCCGTTACCGGCGGGGCCCACGGGGCGGTCCGCCCCGGTCGTCGCGTGGGCCGCGCGGGCCGCGGTCGTCGCGAGGCCCGCGATCGTCGCCGCGGTCGTCGTCGCCTCCGCCCGCGGGCGCCATCGCCATCTCGGCGTCGAGCTCCTCCTTCGACATGGCCTGCTTGCGGGAGAGCTTGATCTTGCCCATCGGGTCGACCGCGATGATCTTCACCGTGACCTCGTCGCCCTCCTTGACGACGTCGGTCGTCTGCCGGACGCGGTACGGCGCGAGCTCCGAGATGTGGACGAGCCCGTCCTGGCCCGGGAGGATCTCGACGAAGGCGCCGTACGCTTCGACGCGCCGGACCTTCCCCTTGTAGACCTTCCCGATCTCCGGTTCCTGCGTGAGGCTCTCGATGATCTCGATCGCGCGGAGGGCCTGCGCCTCGTCGGACGAGGCGATGGAGACTTTCCCGGAGTCCTCCACGTCGATCTTGCAGCCCGTCGACTCGATGATCGAGCGGATCGTCTTGCCGCCGCTGCCGATGACGTCGCGGATCCGGTCGCGGGGGATCTGCATCGTGAAGATCCGGGGCGCGAACGGTGAGATGTTGGCGCGCGGCTTCTCGAGTGCGGAGGCCATCCGGCCGAGGATGTGGAGGCGGCCGACGCGGGCCTGCTCGAGGGCCTGCTCGAGGATCTCGCGGCGCAGCCCCTTGATCTTGATGTCCATCTGGAGAGCCGTGATGCCCTCGCGGGTGCCGGCGACCTTGAAGTCCATGTCGCCGTAGTGGTCCTCCTGGCCCGCGATGTCGGTGAGGACCGCGAAGCGCTCCCCGTCCGAGACGAGGCCCATCGCGACACCCGCGACGGCCGCCTTGATGGGAACGCCGGCGTCCATCAGCGCGAGCGCGCCGCCGCAGACAGTCGCCATCGAGGAGGAGCCGTTCGACTCGAGGATGTCGGAGACCACCCGGACGGTGTAGGGGAAGGAGTCCTCGGTGGGCAGCACGGGCGACAGGGCGCGGCGCGCGAGGTTCCCGTGGCCGATGTCCCGGCGGGAGGGGCCGCGCAGGAACTTGGCCTCGCCGACGGAGAAGGGCGGGAAGTTGTAGTGGAGCAGGAACGTGTGCTCGAGCTCGCCCTCGTATTCCTCGATTATCTGCGCGTCGTCGGAGGTCCCGAGCGTCGCGGTGACCAGCGCCTGCGTCTCGCCGCGTGTGAAGAGCGCGGAGCCATGCGTGCGGGGGAGGAGGCCGACTTCGCACTCGATCGGGCGGACCTCGTCGAACGCGCGGCCGTCGAGCCGCTTGTGCTGGCCGAGGATGGTCTCCCGGGTCAGGATCTTGACGAGATCGTCGGCGGCCTTGGCCGTCTGCTGCCGGCGCTCGGGGTCGGTCTCGGGGACCATCGAGGCGGCCGCCTTCTTGACGGCCTTGATCTCGGAGTAGGAGGCGATCTTGTTCTTCATGGTCAGGGCCGCCATCATCGGCGCCTCCCACTTCTGCCGGACCTCCGCGAGGATCTCGGGCGTGTACGCCTGGGGAGCCTTCCAGTCGGGCTTCAGATAACCGGCCTGACGCTGGAGCTCCTTCTGCGCGCCGACGATCTTCCGGATCTGCTCGTGCCCGAAGAAGATCGCGTCGAGCATCGTCTGCTCGGGAACTTCGCGGGCGCCCGCCTCGACCATGACGACGGCGTCCTCGGTCCCGGCGACGACGAGATCGACGTCGGATTTGTCGCGCTCCGCGTTGGTCGGGAAGGCGATGAACTGTCCCTCGACCCGGGCGACGCGGACCGCGCCGACGGGAGTATGGAAGGGGATGAGGGAGCAGGTCAGGGCGACGGAGGCGCCGTTCAAGGCGAGGACATCGGGGTCGTTCTGCCCGTCCGCCGACAGCACGAAGGCGATCAGCTGCGTCTCATGGTTGAAGCCCTTCGGGAAGAGAGGCCGCATGGGGCGGTCGATCAGCCGGGAGGTGAGGATCTCCTTCTCCGTCGGTCGGCCCTCCCGCTTGAACCATCCGCCCGGGATCCGTCCCGCGGCGTAGGTGTTCTCGCGATAGTCGACGGTCAGCGGAAAGAAGTCCGCGTTCTCCTTGGGCTCCTTCTGGAAGACGGCCGTCGCGAGGACGACCGTGTCGCCCAGTCGGACGACGGCGGACCCGTCGGCCTGCTTGGCGAGCTTTCCGATCTCAAAATCGAGGTTGCGATTCCCGACGGGAACGCTGATGGTGTGCCGCATGGGTTTTCCTTTCGAAAGCGGCGAGGGGAACGGGTCGGCAGGAAGCGGGAGCCGGGGGCGTGCGCCCCGTCGTTCTCCGTGCCATTCCAGTCCGGCCCCTCGGCCGGAGGATCAGTTACTTACGGATTCCGAGGCGCTCGATCAACCGGTGGTAGCGGTCGCTGTCCTCGCTCTTCAGGTAGTCGAGGAGGCGGCGCCGGCGTGAAACGAGCTTCAGGAGACCGCGGCGGGAATGGTGGTCCTTCGCGTTCGTCTTGAAATGGTCCGTGAGGTAGGTGATCCGGTTCGTCAGGAGAGCGACCTGGACCTCCGGGGACCCGGTGTCCGAATCGTGCGTGCGGTAATCCCGCACGATGTTCGGTTTTTCGGTGACGTAGGTGGTGGCGTTCAAGAATCCTCCAATAGCCTCAATCTCTCAACACTCTACTTTTTAATAAACGATGAGCCTACCATGCCCGCCGGGCCTGTTCCAGAGGAAACGACGGCTACCGGCGCCCCGGAACCGGGTCCTCCGCCAGCACGATCTTCGGCCGGATGAGCGAGATCCCACCGTGGCCGATCGGCGAGACCTGCCCGAGCGCGACCATCTCGTCGGCGGGACCCACGAGCGTCACCCATTCGCCGTCGCGCGACGTCACGCCTCGGGCGGGGATCGACTGTCCCTTGCGCACCTTCCAGGCCTCGAGAGAGGCCAGGCGGAGCCTCTCGAAAGGGAAGGGCACCCGCGCGAGCGGGACGGCGTGGTCCGGACCGAGACGCTCCCCGGTGGGAAGGGATTCGAACAGCTCGAGCGCGATCGCCTGCTCGACCCTGAACTCGCCGATCCGCGTCCGGCGGAGGCTTTCCAGGTGCGCCCCGCATCCGACCGCTTCGCCGATCGCGTGCGCGATCGAGCGGATGTAGGTGCCCGAGGAGCAGGAGATCGAGAACTCGACCCGGCCGCCGGCCGGGGCCGAGAGCACGAGCTCCGTCACGCGGACGGTCTTCGGCACGATCGGGATCTCCTCCCCCTTGCGCGCCATCTCGTAGAGCTTGCGGCCCTTCACCTTTTTGGCGGAATAGGGCGGCGGCGACTGCTGGAACTCGCCGCGGAAGGCCTGCGCGGCGGCCTCTAGCTCGGCGGCGCCGACCCGCGTCGCGTCGCGCTCCTCGCCCTGCGGCGCGCCCTCCCGGTCGTAGGTGTCCGTCGCGCGCCCGAGCCGGATGATCCCCTCGTAGGACTTGTCCATGAGGGTGAAGAATCCCTGCAGCCGCGCGGCGCCCCCGGCGCAGAGCAGAAGGAGGCCCGTCGCCATGGGATCGAGGGTGCCGCTGTGCCCGATCCGGGCGATGCCCGTCGCGTGTCGCACGCGCTCGACGACGTCGTGCGACGTCATGCCGCCCGGCTTGTCGAGAAGAATCAGAAACCCGCGGGAGAGCGAGTCGGGTCTCGTCACTCCTCGTCGTCCCCGGGAACCCGGGCCTCCGGGTCCTCGGCGGGCGTCACGCCGGCGAGAAGCTCCTCGATGCGCGCGCCGCGCTCGATCGATCGATCGACGAAGAAGTGCAGCTCGGGGGCGAAGCGGAGCCCGCAGCGCCGGCCGACCTCCCCGCGCAGGAATCCGGCCGCGCGGTCGAGCGCCTCCAGCGCCGCCTCCCGTTCCGGCTCGCCCCCGAGGACGGAGAAGTAGACGCGCGCCGCGCGGAGGTCGCCCGGCATCGACACTTCCGTGATGGTCACCTTGCGCAGCTCCGGGTCGTGCGCCTCGAGAAGCACGAGACGCGAGATCTCGGCGCGCACGAGGTCGGCGACGCGCTCGCTTCTCCGAGAAGGCTTCTTCATCGCCCTTCGCCCGTCACCTTCTCGGCGCCCCTCATACGTGGATGAACTCGTTGCGGTAATCGAGGATCTCCCCGTCCAAATTCGACTCGACGAAGGAAAGGACGTTCTGGAGGAGCGCGTCGAGAGGCGCCTGGTCCGGGCCAACGACCGCGACGCCGAGCTCGGAGCGCTGCAGGAGATCCTGGCCGCCCACCTCGGCGGCGGAGATGGAAAACTCGTTCCGGATCCGGGTCTTCAGGCTCTTGACGATCATGCGCTTCTCTTTGAGCCCGCGACAGCCGGGCAGGTGCAGGTCGAAGACGGCGTAGGCGAGGACCATGGCTAGCTGTCAGCCGTCAGCTGTCAGCTGTCAGCTGTCAGCTGTCAGCTGTCAGTTTTCAGGCGACCCGGGCCGATTCGCCGTAGGGATGAGAGCTGAGAGCTGAGAGCTGAGAGCTTCTTACGCATTCATGACTCCCGCGACCTTCTCGACCTGGTATGCCTCGATGATGTCGCCGACCTTCAAGTCCTGGTACTTGTCGAGCCCGATGCCGCACTCGAATCCCTGCTTGACCTCGGACACGTCGTCCTTGAAGCGGAGCAGCGAGCCGATCCGGCCCTCGTAGATGACGCGGTTGTCGCGGAGCAGGCGGACCTTCGAGGCGCGGCTGACGGAGCCCTCGGTGACGTAGCAGCCGCCCACGATGCCGAACTTCGGCACCTTGAACGTGTTCCGCACCTCGGCCCGGCCCTGCGCCACTTCCTTCAGCGTCGGGTCGAGCAGGCCTTCCATCGCGGCCTTGATCTCGTCGGTGACGTTGTAGATGACGGTGTGCAGGCGGATGTCGACGCCGGCCTTCTCGGCTTCCGTCTCGGCCTTCTTCTCGGGGCGCACGTTGAAGCCGACGATGATCGCCTTCGAGGCCGAAGCGAGGAGGACGTCGTTGATGTTGATCGCTCCGACGCCCGCGTGGAGGACCGAGACCTTGACCTTCTCGTTCGAGAGGTTCCTGAGCGACTGCGACAGCACTTCGACCGAGCCGGCGACGTCCGCCTTGAGCACGATCGGCAGCTCCTTGACGCGGCCCTCCTGGATCTTGTTGAAGAGCTGGTCGAGCGAGAACTTCGAGGTCGACGCCATCGCCTTTTCGCGGTCCTTCGTCTGGCGGAAAGACACCACGGAGCGCGCCTTCGACTCGTCCTCGACCACCTGGAAGGCGTCTCCGGCCTGCGGGAGGTCCTCGAAGCCGGTGACCTCGACGGGCGTGGCGGGGCCCGCCGTCTCGATCTTGTTCTCGCGGTCGTCCTGCATGGAGCGCACCCGCCCGAAGACCGAGCCGGCGAAGAAGACGTCGCCGATCTTGAGGTTGCCGGCCTGCACGAGGACGGTCGCGATGTTGCCGCGGCCGATCTCGCGCCGCGCCTCGAGGACGACCCCGCGGGCCTCATCGACCGCCGGCGCCCGGAGCTCCTGAAGCTCCGCGACGAGAAGGATGAGCTCCAGGAGGTGATCGATCCCCTCCTTCTTCAGCGCGGAGATCTCCGCCGAGGGAACGTCTCCGCCCCACGATTCGAGCAGCACGCCGCGGTCGGCGAGCTCCTTCTTCACCCGGTCGGGGTTCGCGTTGGACTTGTCGATCTTGTTGATCGCGACGACGATCGGGACCTTGGCGGCCCGCGCGTGGTCGATCGCCTCGATCGTCTGGGGCATGACGCCGTCGTCCGCGGCCACGACCAGCACCACGATGTCGGTCGCCTTGGCGCCGCGGGCGCGCATGGAGGTGAACGCCTCGTGGCCCGGGGTGTCGAGGAACACGATGGGCTTGCCGTGGGTCTCGACGCGGTA